>CAYOBS010000159.1:0-8247 GCA_964402305.1 uncultured Planctomycetaceae bacterium
ACCACTGTTCTCCCAATAATACACCATTTGGAGAAGGAAGGTCGCGGGTGGGAAAAATAATGGTGTAATGGCACTGTGACCTATGTACAATCAGGCTCCGCTGCACCCCGACGGCGCAGGTCTCCCTCCACCTGCGCCAGGAGTGTAGTAACCCGGGCGATGCCTAGGCCTCCCTCCACCTGGGCTCGCCCTTTTCTTTGCGCCCCGCCGGCGATAGACATAAACAAGGGCCGGCGACCGGATGGGCCTGATGGGAACTCCGCTGCACCCAGAGGCCTGCCGATGCCAGCCCGTTATACTGACGTCGGCCCTTGCCCGACGCGACTGAAGTAGCGATATGAAATCGAAAGGCCCGCCCATGAAGGTTGTCATCGCACCGGATTCGTTCAAGGAGTGTCTGACGGCCATCGACGTGGCCGAGGCGCTGGCCGCGGGAGTTCGCGCGGCGGACGGCCGGGCCGAGATCGATCTCTGCCCGATGGCCGATGGCGGCGAGGGCACCGTCGAGGCGATGGTGGCAGCCACGCTCGGCCAGGTTCGCAGTGTCGCCGTCACCGGGCCGATGGGCGAGGTGGTCCAGGCAAGCTTCGGCCTGCTTGGCGCGCCGGCCGGTTCTGCCGCCCGGCTTACGGCGGTGATCGAGATGGCCGCGGCTTCGGGGCTGGCTCTCGTCGAGCCGCAACGGCGGAATCCCATGCTCGCCACGACGTACGGAACCGGCGAGTTGATCCTGGCCGCGCTGGATGCCGGCGCGGAGGCGGTGCTCATAGGCATCGGCGGCTCGGCCAGCGTGGACGGCGGCTGCGGCTGCGCCCAGGGGTTCGGCGTGCGATTCTTCGACGCCGCGGGCCGGTGCTGCCCAGGCGGCCTGGGCGGCGGGGGCCTCTTGGCCATACGCCACGTCGACTTGTCCGGGCGCGATGCCCGCCTGTCCACCGCGCGCATCGGCGTGGCATGCGACGTGACCAACCCGCTGACCGGCCCCAACGGCGCCGCGGCTGTGTACGGGCCGCAAAAGGGCGCCACGCCCGCGATGGTCGACCTGCTGGAGGCCGGGCTGGCAAACCTTGCCGAGGTGATCCGTCGCGACCTTGGCCTGGACGTCGTGTACCTTGCCGGCGCGGGGGCGGCCGGGGGCCTGGGCGCGGGCCTTGTCGCTTTCGCGGGCGGCAGGCTCCAGCGCGGCGTCGAGATTGTCGCCAGCGCCGTCGGTCTGGCCCGGCGCCTTGCGGGAGCCGACCTGTGCATCACGGGCGAGGGGCGATTCGACCGTCAAAGCCTGTCCGGCAAGACGGCCGTGGGAGTCGCCCGCCTGGCCGCCGCGGCGCGCGTGCCGGTGGTGTGCATTCCCGGCCAGGCCGCCGGCGGCGCGGATTGCGGCGGGTTGTTCATCGACGTTCGCCCGCTGGCCGCCGGCGAAGTAACGGCGGCCGAGGCGATGGCCCGCGCCCGCGAACTGCTGACGGCCCGCGCCGCCGAGGCCGTCGCGGACTTCCTTGCCCGCAACCGGCGACGCGGCTTGTAATCCCGGCCTGATGCCGATAATCTGCCGGGTTGCCGGGTTCGGACTGCCTTGCTTGGCACGCAACATAGGACGACCGACGATCATGGACTTTTTCAATTACCGCAAAGGCCAGTTGTTTTGTGAAGATGTGTCCGTCGCCGACATCGCCGCCGCCGCCGGCACGCCGGTGTACATCTATTCTTCCGCCACGCTTCTGGGCCATTACCGCCGCCTTGCCGAGTCGTTCGCGGAGCTTTCGCCGACGATCTGCTTCTCGATCAAGTCGCTTGCGAACCTGCACATCCTCAAGCTGCTTGCCGAGGCCGGCAGCGGCTTCGACGTCGTCAGCGGCGGCGAGCTGGCGCGGGCGCGGGCCATCGGGGCCGACTGCTCGAAAATCGTCTTCGCCGGAGTCGGCAAGACCGACAGGGAGATCCGCGAGGCCGTCGAGGCCGGCATCGGACTGTTCAATGTCGAGAGCGAGGCGGAGTTCGAGAACATCTCCCGCCTGGCCGCCCAGGCCGGAAAGAAAGTCCGCTGCGCCTTGCGGCTAAACCCGGACGTCTTTGACCCCAGGACGCACAGCTACACCGCGACCGGCAAGAAGGAAACCAAGTTCGGCATCGACATCGAGCGGGCGGCGGCGTTCTTCAGCGCTTACGGGCGAGACCCGCACGCCAGGCTCGACGCCATCCACCTGCACATCGGCTCGCCGATATACTCGGCCGAGCCGTACGTGGAGGCCATCACCAAGACGCTGGCTTTGATCGACCGCCTTGCCGCCGAGGGCTTCGCGGTCCGCACGCTGGATATCGGCGGGGGTTTCGCGGCCGACTACGTCGCGGGGGCCTCTCCGCTGGCCAGCGAGTATGCCGCCCGGATCGTCCCGCTGCTGGCCGGGCGGCCGCTGGAGGTGATCCTCGAGCCAGGCCGGCAGATCGCCGCCAACGCTGGCCTGCTGCTGACGCGGGTGCTGTACGTCAAGAAGGGCGGGGCGAAGAACTTCCTGATTGTCGACGCGGCGATGACGGACCTCGTCCGGCCCGCGATGTACGGCTCGGAGCACTTCGTCTGGCCGGCTCGGCTTTGCGGCGCCGGCCCCGGGGCACCGGCCGGGCCGGAGCATCGGATCGACCTGGCCGCCCCCGGCGGGCAGAAGGTGGACGTGGTCGGCGGGGTCTGCGAATCGACGGACTTCCTGGCCAAGGACCGCACTCTGCCGGTGATGGGTCGCGGCGACCTGCTTGCGGTGTTTTCCGCCGGGGCGTACGGCTTCACCATGAGCAGCCAGTACAACTCCCGCCCGCGCGCGGCGGAGGTGCTGGTCGAGGGCGCCAAGTGGCGCATCATCCGCCCGCGTGAGACCTACGAAGACCTCTTCGCGACGGAAAGGTAGCGGCGGCAGAAGAAACAACAGGCCCTATAGGACTTATGGGACGCATAGGTCCTATGAGTCCTATAGGTCCTATCTCTTGTTCACCCTCATCAGCTTTCGCTGCCGGCGAAGCCGAGGTATTCGTCAAGCCAGTCGTCGGTGCGGAGGACGCCTTTTCGCTGGCGCAGGGCCAGTCGCTCGGCCTTGGCCTGGGCGGAGTCGAATATCCGCCTGACCAGGTGCGATGATATCTCGCGGCCGGTCTTGCCGTATCGCCTGCGAAGCGCCCCGGCCGCGTGGGGGCTGTAGCGGGGGACCAGCTCATCTTCGATGCTCACGATCGCCTGGGCCGTGCCGGGGTCGCCCTGTCTTGCGGCCCGGCCGTAAAGCTGCCGGTCGATCCGCCCGGACTCGTGGCGTTCGGTGCCGATGACGGCCAGGCCGCCGAGCTCGGGCACGCCGCGGCCCAGTTTGATGTCCGTGCCGCGCCCGGCCATGTTCGTCGCGACGGTGATGCGCCCGGTCTGTCCGGCGCCGGCGACGATCTGCGCCTCCTCGGCGTGGCGGACGGCGTTGAGGACCTGGTGCTCCAGTTGCCCGGCCTCCAGCAGCCGGCTGAGGTGTTCGCTGGCCTGGACGCTCCGCGTGCCGACCAGCACGGGCCGGCCTGTGGCGTGGAGGCGGCTTATCTCCTGGACGATCGCCGCCCACTTGGCCTGCTGCGTGACCAGGACGCGGTCGGCAAGATGCTTGCGGATGCACGGGCGGTCGGTGGGGATCAGCACGACCGGCAGGTGGTAGATCTGCCAGAACTCGCGCCACGCCTCGGCCCCGGTGCCGGTCATGCCCGAAAGTTTCTTATAGAGCCTGAAGAACCGCTGGAAGCTGATGCGGGCGTAGGTGTCCTTGGGCGGGTTGACCTCGAGGCGTTCCTTGGCCTCGATGGCCTGGTGGAGCCCATCGCGCCAGGAGCGGTCGGGCATGAGCCGCCCGGTGAACTCGTCGACGATCACCACCTTGCCGTCGGCGATGATGTACTGCTTGTCCAACACGAACAGCTCGCGGGCGGTCAGCGCCTGGACCAGCAGTTCCTCGCGCCTTCGCCGGCCCGCCCACAGGCCCCCCAGCGGCTCGGCAAGCTGGTCGAGCTTCTTCTTGCCCGCGGGCGTCAGGTCAACCTCGCGGTATCGCTGGTTGACGCGGTAGTCGCCGGCCGGGGCGAACTGCCCGGCGATGTCCGCCGCCTGCGTGAAGGCCTCCACCTGCTCGGCGTTGGGGGCCTCGCCGGAGATGATCAGCGGTGTGACGGCCTCGTCGATAAGCACGCTGTCGGCCTCGTCGACGATCGCGTAGTTCAGGCCGCGCATGACCAGCCGGTCCGTCCCGGCGCCCGCGCCCTGGGCGATCTTTGTCAGCAGCGCCATCGGCAGCCCGCGAAGCGCCCCCAGCGCCAGCCGGTCGCGAAGGAAGTCCGCGCAGACTTCCTTGTTCGTGCAGTACGTTATGTCCGCCTGGTATGCCTGCTGCCGCCGCGGCTGGGGCATCTGCCCCTCGATGTAGGCCGTGCGCAGGCCGCAGAAGCCGTAGATCCGCGACATCCACTCGGCGTCGCGCTTGGCGAGGTAATCGTTGACGGTGATGACGTGGCAGCCCCGTCCGCGCCAGCCGTTGATCGTCGCGGGAAGTGTGGCCGTGAGGGTCTTGCCCTCCCCGGTGGCCATCTCGGCGATGCACCCGGCGTTCAGCGCCAGCGCGCCGGCCACCTGGACTAGATAGTGCTTCTCGCCGAGCTTTCGCCAGGCGACCTCGCGGACCAGTGCGAACGCGCGGTAGAGCATGTCTCGCGTGTCCCGCCCGCGGAGGAAGACCTCCCGGAAGAGCTGGGCCTCTTGGCGAAGCTTTGCGTCGGCGAGGTCCTTGTAGTCCTTCTCGTGGGCGAGGACTTTCTTTGCCATGGCCAGGAATCGCCGTCGCCTGGGCGCGAGCTTGCGGACCATTCCGTCGGCGGCGTCCCACACGGCGTCGAGGCCCTTGGGCAGCTCGGTGCTTCGGGGCCTGCCGGCAAGCATCCGCCAGGTTGTCGATGGAATGCCGCTCACGTCAGATCTGGAACCTCCGCTGCACCAACTGGAGGATCGAGCGATACCACTGCTGAATAAGCGGCCTGGGCGGCATCTCGACGCGGACAACCACTCGCTGCCTGATAAGCAGCGGCACGCGCCCATGCCACGGGCTGGCGGGATCGCTGACGGGCCGCGGCTCGATCTCGACCTCGAAGAACCGCTCGGCCGTCTTCATGCCCTTGGGGTCCTTGGGGTCCGTGCGGATGCTTCCCCCGGCCGCGTAACCAAGCGCCGGCGTGGCGAGCCGATCCTGCCCGGCCTGGATAACCCGCGTGATCCGGCCGGTCATCTCGACGTCCGGCAGGCCCTTGATGCGGATCTCCAGGTCGCGCCACCGCCCCTGCGGCTGGGTCGTCGGCTGAGTCGTCGCCGGCGCGGCGGGCAGGTGCGCCTTTGGGCCGGCCGGGGCGGCCAGCAGCATGTCAACCACGTCCTGCGAGACCATCGCGCGGATCACGACTCGCGAACTTGCCAGCATTCCGACGGCGTCTCCGCGGCGGATATACGAGCCGCGGGCACGATCTATGTCCGGCGATATCCACTTGGCGCCGAATGACGCCCTGATGGTCAGCGAGTCGAGCTGCTGGACGATGCGGGCCTTGCGCTCCTCGAGGGCGGCGATCTGCTCGGCGATGATCTGCGCCTGGGCGTAGTCCTTGACCATCGCCTGGCGGCGGCGCGTCTCGAGCTCGCGCTGCTGGGCAAGCAACTCGTCCAGCTCGGAGGAAAGCTGCGGGCTGCGGGCTCTCAGCAGCGGCTCGCCGCCCGGCTCAGCCTGGCGGTTGGACTCCATGACGCCCGTCACGAACCCATCCGCCGCCGCGTGAACGATCTCCTGCCGCACCGGATCGACATAGCCCTCCAGCCGGAACCGGTCCGGCGCCGGCACGAAGCCCACGCCGATAACGACCGCCGCGATCGCCGCTGCCGTCGAGCCTATGGCCCGGCCGCGGACTCGCATCAACTCGCCGCTGGTCAGCAGGTAATGCACGAACTTGCCCAGCGGCACGACCACCCACGCCACGGCGGCCGCCGCCGCCAGGACCAGGCCGAACATGAACAGCTTGTCCGCCACGAACAGCAGAATGCTCACGCAGATCAGCACGCGGTAGATGGTGCTGGCGATTCCGTAGACGACGAACCAGGCCTTTTCGCCGCGGCTGTGGGCCGGGTTGCGAGCCTGCTTGACCGACCAGACGTACTTGCGGACGAGATAGTAGATGTACTCCTTGGACCGCTGGGCGAGGTTCGGTATCTCCAGGATGTCCGACAGGATATAGTACCCGTCGTAGCGCAGCAGGGGGTTGGCGTTGAAGAGCACCGTCGAGACGCTGGCGATGAACATGACGTTGTAGGCGATGGTATGCACCGCACCCTCGCCGGTGTAGTACCAGACGATGGCCGCGACGGCCGCCACCGCCAACTCGACGATCATCCCGCCGGCGCCCACGAGCATCCGTTGGCGGCGCGACCGGAAGGCCCAGGCGCTCGACGCGTCCACGTAAGGCATCGGCGTGAACACCAGGAGCATGACGCCCATGACGTGGACCTCGCCGCCCGTCCCGGTGCGCCGGCCGAACACCTTGCACATGAACGCGTGGCCGAACTCGTGGACCACCTTTATCAGAATGAAGCTCAGGTACAGGAAGGGCAGGTTCTCGGCGTCCAGCACGCTGTCGGCGCGATTGTACAGGTCGGACCACCTGTCGATGACGAAGTAAAGCCCCGTGCCGATCAGCCCCAGCCAGAGCACGAAGCCCAGCCACGTGAACAGCCAGCTCACGGCCGAGACCCACGCGTTGAGGAAGTTGTCCGGGTCCAGCAGGGGGATGCGGATGAACAGCAGGTTCATCAGGTATCCCTGGACCTCCCGCCGGATGCGCTTCTGGTGGCGCTTGAACAGCCCCTCGGCGTCGGGCGGCAGCTCGGCGTGCAGGAGGTTGGACGTGTAGAGCTGCCCGAGAAGCTGGATGGCCTCGCCCTGCGTGGGGGCCGAGTCGCCGAGCTGGTCCTGGCAGATCCGCCAGACCTCCGCGACGTTCTTCTTCCCATCCAGCAGGGCCACGAAACGATAGGCCGCCTCGTTGAGCCGGAAAAACTGGTTGCTCGACGGGTCCTGAATGACGTGCCACATCCGCCCGCGGTAATGCTGGCGGTGAACCTGCACCGTGGCCCGCAGCCGCGGAGAAAGCTCCGCGACACGATACCACGACTCGCTGAATGTGGGGCGTTCTACAGGCACTGGCCTTCCTTATGGCCGCTCAGCAAAGCATCTGCATGCAATCTTGCGGGCGGTCATATCCACAGCTTCATCCGCACCCAGTTGATCATCCGCCGGGTCCAGATGAACCCGTAGCCGCGGCGGTCGATGTCGATCTTGCCGACGCCCTCCATGCCGGGCCTGAAAATCGACGGCGTATCGACCAGCCTGACGCGGACCTTGAAGACGTTGGTGTCCTTGACGACCTCGGCGACGGGGTTGATTCTTTCGACGACGAAGTCGATGTGCTCATCCGGCCGGGCCGTGGTTGCCAGGGCGCCGCCGAGTGCTTGCCCCGCGGCCTTTTGGCGTTCCAGCGCGGTCTGGACGTCGGTGATGAGGTCCTCCGGCACGGCCAGTTCCGCCCGCAGGTCGGCCATGGCCGCCACCTCGAACAAAACGTCGCCGGTCTTGACCGGCGCGCCGAGCTGTTTGCGAAGGTCGCCCGAAACGACGCAGCCGTCCATCGCCGAGACGATAACCGCCTGGGCGATCTTGTGGGCCAGCAGGTCCATCTTCGCCTTGACCTGGTCGGCCTGGGCCCGGGCAATCTGTTCGTCCGAGCGCTTGTCCTCTCGCATGGCGGCGTCCGCCTGCTTGCGGTAGCCAAGCCACTGCGCCTCGGCGCTCTTGAGTTCCAGTTTCAGTTCGGCCGTCTCCAGCGTGCCCAGGACCGTCGGCCCCGGCCGGACCGCGCCCGGCAGGGTGGAGGCAAGCAGGCTGCGGTTGAGTTCGATGAGCCTGTCGCCCTCGAGCTGGTCGCCGCCCGTCCACTTGGGCCTGCGAAGCGCCAGCAGGTCGCGCTGGCGGTCGGAAAGCTGCACGCCGGCCCAGGCGTTGGGGTCGTAGAAGTTCGCCGAGGCCAGCACGGCGTTGAGACCGTCCAGCACGATCTTGCGGAGTTCCCGGGGCGCCTCGGTCGAGCCGCCCGGCAGGGGGTTGACGGGATTGTCGGTCGTCGCCGCCATGATCGCCCGGCGCGTCG
>CAYOBS010000160.1:0-8222 GCA_964402305.1 uncultured Planctomycetaceae bacterium
AGATAACTGGAAACCCATTATTCACATTCGGTGTCGGACTTTCAATAGGCTGCCGCCGGCGCGTGTTTAGCGATCAGGCTTTCAGCCCCGTGAACGGGGCTGAAGAAACTAACGCTAAACAGGTGCCGGCCAACAGGCCGCCAGGCGCTGATCTCCTGAGCGGGCTTTCCTCTCGGCGTTTGGTGCTTATCATTTTGGAATTTGTGTTTTGTTTGCTATTTGGTGCTTGTTATTTGGTACTTCGGCGGCCTCCATGCCGCCAGAAGCTGGACTTGCGGCCGGCGATCAGGTAACCTCTCGACGCGACGATTTGCGGAAAAGCACGGTCATTCGTAACACCAAGCAAAGAAGGAACAAACGAGAGCGAAACATGGCTACCAAGACAATCGCGGATATCGACGTCAAGGGCAAGCGTGTTCTGATGCGGGTTGACTTCAACGTGCCGTTGGCCGACGGGAAGGTCGCCGACGACAATCGCATTGTCGCGGCCCTGCCGTCGATAAAAAAGGCCATTGCCGGCGGCGCGAAGGTGATCCTGATGAGCCACCTCGGCCGGCCCGAGGGCAAAGGCTTCGAGGCCGAGTTCAGCATCAAACCCGCGGCCGACCGCCTGGCTGAACTGCTGGGCAAGCCCGTCAAGCTAGGCCCCAAGGAAGTTGTCGGCCCGGCGGCTGAGAAAATGGTCGCCGACATGAGGCCCGGCGAGGTGCTGATGCTGGAGAACGTGCGGTTTGTCGCCGGCGAGACGATCACCGACAACGCCAAGAAGAACCCCGACGGCAAGCTGACGGCCGAGCAGCAGGCCAAGCTCGACGCCTTCGTCGCGGCCCTGGCGGGCCTGGGCGACGTGTACGTCAACGACGCCTTCGGCACCTGCCACCGCAAGCACGCCAGCATGTACGGCGTTGCCAAGGCCATCCAGGCCAGGGGCGGCCCGGCCGTCGCGGGATTCCTGGTCGAGAAGGAAATCCGATACCTCGCCGAGGCCGTCGCCAAGCCGGCGCGGCCTTTCACGGCCATCCTGGGCGGGGTCAAGGTCTCCGACAAGATCAAGCTCATCTCCAGCCTGCTGGGCCAAGTGGACAACATCCTCATCGGCGGGGCGATGGCGTACACGCTTCTGGCGGCCAAGGGTGTGAAGGTGGGCAAGAGCCTTGTCGAGGCCGACCAGGTCGAGGAGATGAAGAAGCTGCTGGGCAAGGCCGGCGGGAAGATTCACCTGCCGTGCGACCACGTCGGGGCGACGGAGTTCGCCAGCGACGCCGCGAGGGCCGTCGCGGATGTGAACATCCCCGACGGCCTGATGGGCATGGACATCGGCCCGAAGACCATCGCGGCCTTCGGCAAGGTCATCGCCGCCGGCAAGACCATCGTGTGGAACGGCCCGATGGGCGTCTTCGAGCGCCCGGCCTACGCGGCTGGCACCAAGGCAGTCGCCGAGGCCGTCGCCAAGGCGACCGACGGCGGGGCCGTCAGCGTGATCGGCGGCGGCGACTCCGCCGCGGCAGTCGAGCAGATGCACCTGGCCGGGCGGATGACCCACGTGTCCACCGGCGGCGGGGCGTCCCTGACGTACCTCGAAGGCAAGCCCATGCCCGCAATCGAGGTGCTGGACAAAGATTAAAGAAGAGGAAGAAGAAACTGATTACCGCAGAGGCACAGAGGCACAGAGAAGAAGGAAGTAGTAGTTAGTAGGTAGGGAGTAGGAAAAGCAGAAACCGGGCCCGGTGGCATCATGTCGCCGGGCCCGGCTGCTGCGCCTGAGGAATCGCCGGACGAGCACAATAATCACAATAATCCTTGCCTGCCGAACGTCCGATACGTATAATATGCCGTTGGGAATACGTATGGGAGAGCCGACCATGACCAAGTTGACTTTGAGCATTGATGAGGCGGTTGTCGAGAAGGCCAAGCAGATTGCCGACGCCAACAACACCAGCGTCTCGGCCATGTTCAGCCGATTCGTGCAGTCGATGGCCGCAGGCCGGCTGGACCCGGCCAAGGCCGGCCCGCTTACGCGGAAGCTCAGCGGAATCGTACACTTGCCGCCCGACAAGGACTACAAGGAACTGCTCGCCGAGGCCCTTGAGGACAAGTACGGGGACGCCAAGTGAAAGTGTTCGTCGATACCAACATCCTGCTGGACGTGCTAGGTCGGCGGGAGCCTTTCTACGCGGACTCAGCAAGGGTGTGGACTCTCGCCGAGACCGGCCAGGTCGAGGGCTTCGCGTCCACGCTCAGTTTGCCAAACCTCTTCTACCTGCTGCGCCGAACCATGGGGCAAAAAGCCGCCCGCAAGGTGGTCGGCATGCTGCGCGACATTTTCAGCCTCGTGCCCCTGGATGCGCAGATCACCAACCAGGCCATCGACTCCGACATCCAGGACTTCGAGGATGCCATCCAGTTCTTCAGTGCCCTGCGCTGCGGGGCAGGCGCGTTGATCACGCGCAATACCAAGGACTTCCCAGGCGGGGATGTTGCGATCCAAACCCCGGCCGAGTTCCTGGCCACGCATTTCGGGCAATAGGTTTGGAAATAGGCGCCTGCGCCGGACCCCCGGCCATTGCGCTTTCGGCCCCCTTCGGGGCCGAAGCCCTGCGGGCCTCATGGACGGCATAAGGCAATGCTCGGAGTGAATGTGCGAACGAAACCTGACACTACCGGAGAAACGACCCGGACATGCTTCCGCGGACGCACAGCACCGCGTTCCGATGCCCTTGAAACCATGCCACCCGACTACCCTGCTCGCTGAAGCGAGCAGGCCTCAGGGATAGAACCACGCGTTTGTGGTCCGTTGTTTTTCCGGGTTCCGTGTTCCCGGTTCCGTTTTTCCTCTTCCCGGCTACCCCTCGACTTCGCTCGGGGTAAACCGGCTACTGGCTTCCGGCTACCGGCTACTTCCGGCAGGCTCCGCCTGCCGGGTGATGTGTTGTTCGGCGTCCTCGAAGCGGACGCTGATGCGCTTCGAGACGCCCGGCTCCTGCATCGTAACGCCGTAGAGCACGTCGGCCATCGCCATCGTGCGTTTGGCGTGGGAGATTACCAGGAACTGGCTGGTGTCGATGAACTCGCCGACCAGCCTGGCGAAGCGTTCGGTGTTCTGCTCGTCCAGGGCGGCGTCCACCTCATCCAGCAGGCAGAATGGGCTTGGGCGGCACTTGAAGATGCTGAACATCAGCGACAGGGCAGTCATGGTCTTCTCGCCGCCGGACAGCAGGGTCAGCGTGCGGGTCTCCTTGCCCGGCGGGCGGGCGGTGATCTCGATGCCGCTTTCCAGCACGTCCTCGGGGTTGATCAACTGGATGTCGGCCTTGCCGCCGCCGAAAAGCTTGCGGAACAGAACCTGGAAGTGCCCGCGGACTTCCTCGAAGGTCTTGATGAACATCTCCCGGCTTTCCCGGTTGATCCGCAGGATGAGGTTCTGGAGCTGGTGGTGCGATTCGTTGATGTCCTTGATCTGCCCGGCAAGGAACTCGTGGCGCTTCTCCAGTTCATCCTGCTCGGTGATGGCGTCGAGGTTGACGTTGCCCAGCCGCTCGATTTTCTCCCGCAGTTGGCGGATTTCGGCCTCGACCGCCTGCCAGTCGCGCTGGTCGTCGTGCCGGTAGTTCCGGCTCAGCACGAGCAGGTCCATGCTCATCTCCTCGGCGGCGCGGGAGATGAGGTTCTCGATCCTCACGTCGACCTCGCCGAGTTCGATCTTGATCTGGTTGACAAGCTCGGCCTCGGCGGCGTGCTGCTTTCGCCTCTCGGCCAGGAGCGTCTTGATCTCGTCGAGCTTCTCGCTTAGTCCGAAGCGGGACTGCTCGACTTCGTCGAACTCCGTACCGAGGGTCTGCTGCTGGGCGTAGAGGGTGTCAACTTCCCGTGCGGTCTTCTCGATGGCCTCGGCGGCGTTGGCCTTGCGCTGGCGGTCGAGTTCGATCTGCTTGCGGTCGTTGTCCAGGTCGTGCCGCATGGCCTCGGCGGCGCGGGCGGCGGCGTCCATCGCCTCGCGGGCGGAGCGTTTCTTCTCCTCGATGGCGGCAAGGGCGACCTTCATTTCCGTGAGCTGGTCCGTCACTTCCTGCTGGCGGAGGCGGGCATCCTCGATGTCCTTTTCCAGCCGGGCCGTCTCTTCCTGCCGGCGGCGGTTGAGGTCTTCGAGTTCATCGGCCTTGCGGCGGGCGTCGTGCTCGGCCTGGACAGTCGCCTCGATTTCCGCGGCGAGGGCTTTGATGTCGCCGGCGATTATCGGCTGCTCGCGCCGCAGCGACTCGACCTGCCCGTCGAGCTGGTCAATGCGGCTCTGGCACTGCACGCGCTGGGTGTTGGCCTCGTAGATGGCCGTGCGAAGGCCCTGCTGGAGCTCGTCGAGGTGCTGCATCTCGTTGCGGGCCGAGGCGCACCGGCCTTCGAGCTGCTCGATTAGCTCATCAAGCCTCGCCTGGGCGGTCTGGAGCTCGGCCAGCTCGCTTCGGCGGGTGATCACGCCGGCTGCCCGGCCGGCGGCGCCGAACCGCACTCGCCCGTCGGCTTCGAGCACTTCGCCCGCGGCGGTGACGAAGCGGCAGCCGGCGCCGAGTTGTTCGGCGGCCCGTCGGGCATCGTCGAGGGTCTCGACCGCCAGCGTTCGGCCAAGCAGTCGCCACATGAGCGGCGCGAGGTTCGGTTCGTAGCGGATGTAGTCGATGATGCGCCCGAGGACATACGGGCACGTGGCGGCGTCGAGGTCGCTGCAAAGCGGTTCGAGCCTGTCGAGGCAGAGGACCTCGACGGATGAGTTCTTGCCGAGTATTTCGCGGAAGACAGGCGCCTCGGCGGCGAGCTTTTCGAACGAATCTGCCAGGAGCAGCTGATCTGCCCCGGCAAGCGCGGCCTCGACGAGCGCGGCCTGGGCCATGTCGGTCTCGATCATCTCGCCGATCATGCCTCGGATGGATGTGACTTTTCCTGCCCGGCGTGCCTCGACGACGTGCCGGACGCCGGCCTGGACGCCTTCGAGGCGGTCCTGCATCTCGCCAAGGGCCTGGACGCGGCTCTGGATGCCGCTGCGCCGCTCGCGTGCGTCGGACAGGTCGCGGCTAAGCTGCTGCTCGCCGTCGTGGACGCGCCGCGAGGCCTCGCGCGTCTCATCCAGCCGGCGGGTCGACTCGGCAAGGCCGTCCATCACGTCCTGAAGCTTTGCCTCGACCTGGGCCTTTTCGGTAAGCGCCGCCGCCAGGGAGTCCTCGATTTCCGCGGCCCGGCCGGTGAGGCGGTGCCGCTGGCCGTGAAGGTTTTCCCGGCGAATGCCCAGGCCGTTGATCTCGTTGTGAAGCTGTGCGGTCCGGCGGAAGAGGTCGATGGTGCCGGCCTTGGCGTCCTCGAGTTGTGCCTGGAGCCGCGTTCGCTGGAGCTCGCCGGCCGCGCAGAGCTCGCGGGCGGCCTTGTAGCGGTCCTCGAGGTCGGCGCCGCTTTGCTGGAGCTGGCGGAGTTGGACTTCGCGCTCGGCCTGCTGGCACAGGGCGGCCTCGATCTTGGCCTCAAGCTCCTCGCTGCGCCCAAGGGCCGAGAGGATCTGCTCGTCGAGTTCTTTGAGCCTGGCCGTCAGCATGTCGCCTCGCTCCTGGCCGGCGGTGATCTGCCCGCCGAGCGAAGCGATGCGGCCTTGCAGGTCGCGCGCGGCGCGTTCGAGGTCGACGGCCTCGACCTCGCTGGCGCTTCCGGCGGCCTCGAGTTGGTCTATCCGGACCGTTACGGCCGAGAGGCTGTCCGTGGCGGCGTCCAGCCTGGCGGACAGATTGCCGCGGCCGGCGCTCAGGGTGTGGTACTGCGCCAGGAAGTGCAGCGACCGCATTTCCTTGAGTTGCTCGCAGTAGACCTGGTAGTTCCTGGCCTTGCCGGCCTGGTACTTTATGGAGCGGAGGCGTTTTTCGACTTCCTGGAGGATGTCGTTGAGTCGAAGGAGGTTCTGCTCGACTCGTTCGAGCTTGCGCATCGCCTCTTTTTTGCGGGCCTTGTACTTGCTGATTCCGGCGGCCTCGTCGAAGATCGAGCGTCGCTCGTCCTGGCTGGCCTGGAGGAAGACCTCGACCTTGCCCTGTTCGATGAGGCTGTAGGCGTCGATGCCCACGCCGGTGTCCATGAACATCTCCTTGATGTCCCTTAGCCGGCAGGGGGCCTTGTTGATGAGGTACTCGCTCTGGCCGGAACGGTAGAGCCGGCGGGTGACGCTGACGGTGTCGGTGGCGATGGACTGGCCGTCCCTCTTGAGGTCGATCTGGAGGACGCCATGGCTGTTGTCGAAGACCAGCGTCGCCTCGGCCATGCCGCATGGTTTGCGGGTGGCTGAGCCGTTGAAGATGACGTCCATCATCTCCGTGCCGCGAAGGCTCTTTGCCGACTGCGAGCCAAGGACCCACTTGAAGGCGTCGACGACGTTGCTCTTGCCGCAGCCGTTTGGGCCGACCACGCACGTGACCCCGGCGTCGAACTCGAATTCAGTGCGGTCAGCGAAGCTCTTGAAACCGGAAACGATCAGCTTTTTGAGTTTCATGTCTCAGCGTCTTCCATAACGCAAAATTGACCGATGCACCGTCCATGGCCAACGGGCTGTCAAGCCCCGCATCGGCGGCCTGGCGATCTTCCCGCGCCGGCGAAATGCGCCGATCACACCACATACAACATATAGCGTCCGGGCGCCTTACTGGCCCGGCATGTCGGGCCTGCCAACGGTTGTGGCGCCTTGGTAGATTGTCTCTCGCCCGGGCAGATGTTGCAAGACGAATTTGGCCGGAACGCACTTATTGAGTTCGCACATCCGGTAGAGAACCGCCACCACCTGCCCGTAGGTCAGGTCCAGGCCCATTATGTGCCGCTGGGCGTCGCGCTGGGCGGGGTTTCCAAGCGTCCGCACGAGCGACCGCACGGTGAAGTCCGTGTAGAAGGGCTGGCTTATGCCGCCGGTGCGCGGGATGCTCCTGAAGATCATGAGTTGCGGCTGTTTGGTCGTCACGAGGCCCGCGCGCTGGATTGGCGTGAGCCTGGCCAGGTCCACCTGATTGCCGTTGGCGTCAACGTCGACCTCCTTGTCAGCCATCGTCACGAGGCTGTTGGTCGGGTCGAAGGGACTGGGCATGTCGAAGAACACGCGGCTTGCCGCCCGCATGTCCCGCCCGAACAGCGCGATCCTTTTGTGGCCGGCCTGGGTAGCGTAGATGACGTAGCCGCGGTCGCTCTTCACAAGGTCCAGTTCGAACTCGCCCACCGTGTCCCGCTGGATCATCGCGGTGTCTTCCAGTTCCACCAGGGCCTCGTACGCCGCGACTCTGACCAGGTCGCTGGCGTCATCGATCAGTTCGCGAAGGGCGCCGAGCGAGCGGAAGAACTTACGGTGCTTGCCAAGCTCGCGGATGGCTGGAATCTGGAAGGGCGAGCCCGTCGTGCGGGCGATCCGGGTAAGCACGTCCCCGGCCAAATCGTCGTGCAGACGAATGCCCGCCCGAGCCGAGTAGAACGAGGCCGCGGGGTTGCGGGAAGCGTAGTGCTGGCGGCAACTGTTGACCACCTGGGTTCCCATTGCCTCCCAGATCAGCGACAGGCCGTCGGCATTGGCGCCGGGCTTTTCGATTTCCTGGCCGACCTCCATGGCGCGGGCTTCCCATCGTCCCGGCTCGGTCTGAAGCGGCAGGTGCATGACAAGCTCGAGGAAGTGCTCATAGTCGTCCAAGTAGGCGGCCGGGATCTCCAACTCGATGGTCGTGGGATTCTTTGCGTTGGCCATCGGCCGGCCGCCCGGGTTGAATCGAGTGTTGATGCACTTCTGGATGGCGTTGCAGCGGGCGTAGTCGCTCTCGCGCATAATCAGCCGAATCGGGCGGTTCTCGGTGACGGTTCCGCCTCCGATGATCCGGCCCTCGCGCAGGCGCACGGTGTCCTTTGGGTTGGCTGGGTCGAGGAAGGGGTTGATGAAAACCGAGCCTTCGGCCATGGCCCATGCCCTGGCGCCTGTGGTCGGCGGCTGGGCCTCGCCGGAGGCAAGGAACATCGGGAACGGATAGAGCATCCCGCCGTCAAGGCTTCGCGTGCCCGTCCGAACCAGGGCCGAGACGCGGACGTCGAAGATCCAACCCTTGGGCGCCCCCGGGGGAATCACGCCGACCATGCGGACCACGGCCGTGTCCACGTCGGCGATGATTGCCGAGGGAGTCACCTCGCCGGTCTCGGCGATCGCCGAGCCGACCTTCTGCTTGAGCATGTAC
>CAYOBS010000161.1:0-8210 GCA_964402305.1 uncultured Planctomycetaceae bacterium
GATGAATCGGGACTCGTCGCCGCACTCCATAAGCTCGCGCCTTCTTGCGGCTCTTGTCGCAACACAGGAATGTGCCATCACTAAACGCCCTCTCGCGACCGCGTCGCGGCCGGGACGATCAGGCCGCGCTGAACGAGTTTCTCGCCGAACAGTTCCATAGCCTGGATTTCGCGCGGGCCGACCTCGTAGCGGACGGACCGGCGGAAGTACTCGCGGCATCGCTCGATGGGCAGCGAGAGCTTTTCGGCCTGGATGGCGGCCAGTTCCTCCAGGCGCCGCATGCCCTCGTCGCGCGCGGCGCGGGCGATGCCGGTGAGGCTCTCGTGGTCCGGAAAGTCCGCCCGGTACGCCCAGACGGCGAAGACGAAGGGCAAGTGCGTCATTTCCTTCCACATCGCCGCCATGTCGTAGTCGCCCGCGGGGGCCGGGGGCTCGCACAGGGCACGGTCGCCGATGCACACCGCCGCGTCGGCCTGCTCGCCCGGCCTTGCCGCGCGGACCTCGGCGGCCAGATGCACGTGCTCAGTCAGAAGGATGGCCGCCAGCGCGTTGGACGTTACCGACGCGGCGTCCGGCGCCACCAGACGGACCTCCGCCAGCGGGCGGCGGCACTTGATCAGCACGCTCTCGACCCGCCCATCGGCACAAATGCCGATGCCGTCGATCATCCGCAGGCCGGGCGCAGCCAGAAACGCCGCAACCGGAATAAGGGCCGCGTCGGCCCGCCCGCATTCCAGCTCCGCCGGCAGCGACGAGGGCCGACCGTAGGTCACGACCGCCCTGCCATCCACGCTCGGCAGAAAATGCGCCAGCGGCGCGGCATTGGCGTACTTCACCGCGGCAAAGACATACCTGTCCATTATTCCGTGAATCCTTCTGGCTACAACGATCTCAAATCCAAGATCATAGTGTAGCACGCGGCACCGTGGTTTGCGAAGCGTGGAACGAGCGAAGCCCTTGGAGTGCCTCGACATCGGCTTGCCCTTTGGAGTGCGGCGGCAGAGCCCCGATGCATCGGGGCGCTCCCGGCGCGCCGGGACCGCTTTCGATCGCGCCTGTGCGCAACATCTTGCCACGGTCCCGGCGAAAGCGGTGTCGCCGTCCCTGCGGGACTCTGCCACCGCACTCCAAAGGCTATCGCGTTTCGCGGCGTCCGACCAAATCAGGACAATGCCTCGACAGCGGCTTGCCCTTTGGATATGCTGCACGCGGCTTAGCCCAGGTCGATGCCGTACTGGTTCCAGTTGCTCTCGACTCGCCGCTGGTGCTCGGCGTCGAAGGCGACGGGGCGGCGGTAGCCTTCCTTCCACGTCGCGTCGATGGTGATCGGGAATTGCAGGATCATCCGGTTGCCTTCAAGCCGCCTCCCGGCCGGGTGAATGTCAGCCAGGGGGTCAAATCGCGTGAACCAGCCCCACAGGACCAGCCGCGGGTCATCCAGCGGAACGTCCGCCGAGACCAGCACGTGAAACAGGTACTCCCGCATGGCCGGGTGCTCGGCCAGGCTGCGGATGACCGCCTGGCGGTCGGCGTCGGCGGCGACCTGTGCCACGAGCACCGCCGGTCCCAGCCGGGCCAGGGCCGTAACGTGGCGGTGTATCTCGCCAGGGGTCGGCGGCTCGGCCGGGGGCGCGCCGCGGCGCGGCGCCTGTCCGTTGCCGGCGGCCAGCAGGATGAGCCGGCTGCCCTCGTTCATCGCCGGGCCGGTGAAGTCCAGCGTGTCTTGCGCCGTCGGGGCCAGCAGATGCACGCCGTCGGCGGCGCCGAGATGGTTCCACATGGCCTGGCTTACCGCGGCGAAGTTCCGCACGTTGACATCGTGATCGACGACGATCAGCACCTTGGTCAGCGAGAGTTGGCCCGCGCCGAGCACGGCCATGGCGTGCTTGAGCGCCTCGCGGGCGTACCGCTGCCGCACCGCCGCGACCGCCAGCGGGTGGAACCCGGTCTCCGGATACGCCCACAGATCGCCCAGGCCCGGCTGCATCAGCCGCAGCAGCGGCAGCGTGAGCGCCTGGAGCGCCTCGCCGATGTAGTAATCCTCCTGCGGCGGCTTGCCGACGACCGTGGCGGGCAGTATCGCGTCGCGACGGGCGAGCATGCGGTCCACGCGGAAGACCGGGAACCGGGCGCTGTGCGAGTAGTGGCCGAGATGGTCGCCGAAAGGCCCTTCCTCGCGCAGGTCGCCGGGTCTGACGGAGCCTTCGAGCACGAACTCAGCCATGGCCGCGATGCGATGGCCGGTAGCGCGGCGCGGCACGACGTCCAGAGGCCGGCCAAGTATCAGCGCCGCCAGCAGCCGCTCATCCACGCCTTCCGGCAGCGGCGCGATGGCCGCCAAAGTCAATGCCGGCGGGCCGCCAAGCATCACGCTGACGCTCAGCGGCCGGTTCATCTCGCATGCCTTGCGAAAGTGGGCGCCGCCGCCCCTTTCGATCTGCCAGTGCATGCCGGTGCAGGCCGCGTCGAAGCGCTGGAGGCGGTAGATGCCAAGGTTGCCCACGCCGGTTTGCGGGTCGCGGGTATGCACCAGCGGCAGCGTGAAGAACGGCCCGCCGTCCAGCGGCCAGCATGTCAGGCACGGCAGGCGGTCCAGGCCCGGCGGCTCGAAGCATGTTTCCATCACCGGGCCGCTGCGGACATTCCGCAGCCGGGCGCGAAGGACGCGGATGATCTGCCGCCGCGACGCCCACAGGGCCGCGGGCGTCGGCGGCATGAGGCGCTCGGCGAGGTCGACGAGGCCCTGGCCGATCTCGCCGGGATCCCGGCCGAACGCGGCGGCAACGCGCGCGGGCGTGCCGAAAAGGTTGCTCACCAGCCGATACGGCGAGCCTTTGACTCGCTCGAAAAGCAGGGCCGGGCCGCCCGCGGCAAGCACGCGGTGCTGGATGATGGTCACATCCTGGTCGCAATCGACCTCGGCGCGAACCCTCGCCAGGTCGCCCTTGGCCTCGAGGTGGTCGAGAAACGATCTGAGGTCGGCAAAGCTCACTCGGGCGGCTCCCACGTTTTAGCCGGCGTCTTGCCGAGCACCGCCAGGACGCGGTCGACGTACGCGCCGAGCAGGTCCGTCATGGTCACCTCGGCAGGCTCGCGGTCGGCGAACATGTAAAACGGCGGGCTGAGCGGCATGACCACCGCCCCGGCCTCGGCGGCGCACGCGGCGTTGCGGATGTCTATCAGCGTCCACGGCGACTCGCGAACGCACAGCACAAGCTTGCGCCCCTCCTTCAGGTGGCAGTGTGCGGCCCGGGTTATCAGCGTGTCGGCAACGCCCGCGGCGATCTTCGCCAGCGTGTCCGTCGAGCATGGCATGACGACCATCCCAACTGTCGGGACCGAGCCGGAGGATATCCCGGCCGCAAGGTCGTCATTGTCGAACACCTCGGCCGCCCGCTCGGCCAGGGCCTCGACCGGCACGCGTTCGCGAGCGCAAACGTCCCGTCCCCACCTGCTGACTACCAGCGTGATCGGCCACGGCGAACGTTCCATCAGGAGCTGCGCCGCGTGGGCGCCGGTGGCGCCGGACACGGCGAGTATGAGCCTGTCTCCAACGATCTCGGTTTTCTTCTTCATTCCAGTCCAATATGAACCTTCGGTTCATCCTGCTCGCTGAAGCGAGCAGGCCTCCCGCCTTCGCCCCTGCTTCGATGAAGCTACGCGGGGCTTCGGCGTGGCAAGCGAACTCACGTGTTCCAGGTTCCAGGTTCCGGGTTCCGCTTTTCGCTTTTCCGCGTTCCGCCTTTGCTGTGTTCCGGGTTCCGTGTTCCAGGTTCCGCCGTTCCCGACAACCGGCTACCGGCTACTGGCTACTACTCTCTTCGTCATCCCAGTCCTCCCAACAATGGTACGCTCGACCCGGCGATTGACGCGATAGCTGAGATCGGGAAAAACCGCTTCGCGGCGGGGATCGACGGCAGGTGGCCGAGCACGAACGCCGCGACTGCCACCCCGCCGGCCGCGCCGGAAAACCATCCACCGCCGGTCGATCGCCACAGCAATGCCAGGGCCGCCAGGGCGACGACGTGCAGCCCGGCCGCCACCGCCGACGCCCCGGCGGGCCCGAGGCTTACCGGCAGGCTCCGCACGCCGGTCCGGCGGTCGGAGTCGAGGTCCTGTATCGCGTAGATGATGTCGAACCCGCTCATCCAGCAGAACGTGAAAAGCCCGAGCAGCAGCACGCTCTGACTCATGCTCACCATGCCCGAGGCCGCCACGTACGCGCCGAGCGGGGCCAGGGCAAGGCACAGGCCGATGCCGAAGTGGCAAAGGTTTGTAAACCGTTTGAGCAGGGAATACGTGATCAGCGGCACGGCCGGGACCGGCGAAAGCGCCAGACACAGCGGCCCAAGCAGGCCGCACGCCAACAGGTACAGGCCAAGCCCCGCGGCCGCGACGGCAATGCCGGCGGCGAAGGTCATTCGCCCGCTTGGCAGCTCGCGCCCGGCCGTCCGGGGATTCAGCGCGTCGAGCTTGCGGTCCAAAACGCGGTTCATGGCTATGCCCATCGTTCGCGCGCCGATGCCCGCCAGCGCGACCAGTCCCAACACGCCGAGCGAAGGCCAGGCCCCGGCCAAGCCAAGCTTCGCCTCGGCGCCGAGCTTCGCCCCGGCCAGCAGAAGCGGCAGGCTGAAAACGCTGTGCTCGATCTTGGCGAAGCTCATGACCTTGCCGGGCGCAGAGCCGACCCGCGCGGCACGGGCATCTTGCGAGGCACGGGCGTCTTGCGTGGCACGGGCATCTTGCGTGGCACGGGCATCTTGCCCGTGAGTCGCATGGGCATCCCCGTTAGGGGTCCCAAGGACCTGCCCATGCCACTTCTCCGCGGCCAGGCCGACGGCGACGGCATCGGCAAGGCGCGCCGAGACCCGGCCAATGTTGCTCATGATGTTCTGCTTGCCGGTGTGGTTGGCAAGATCGGTGACGCCCTTGAGCATAAACAGCGTCACGCCGCGGCGCCGGCAGACTTCGGCGACGGCGTAGCCTTCCATGTCCACCGCGTCGGCGCAGGCGGCGAGCTTCCCGCGCCGATGGTCATCGAAGACCGGCACGCTGACGCTTGCCAGCCGGCGTGTGGGAAGGTCCATCCAGGCCGACATGCTGCACGGCACGGGCGCGGCAGGTTGATCCGCCAGGATGGCGTCGCCGTCGAAACAGCTCGAAATACGCACCAAACCATCCCAAACCGCTCGGCCGCACTCCGAAACCCCGCCTTCTTCCTTTTTCCGCTCTCTCCGTGTCGAAATCTCCTGGCCGCGATCTTGAGCCGAAGCTTCCGGACGAGGAAATCCGCAATCCGCTCCCGGCGCGCCGGGACGCAATCCGCAATCCAACCCCTCCGACAGCGCCCCGCATATGCCGACGTTTATCACCGTCGACGCCCCGCGGGCGGTAATCAGATGCTCCGTCGCGCGGGCGGCAGCGTCCTTGCCCATTCCGGCCACGACGATCAGGCCGCCCGGCCTGCCTTCGGCGGGCTCGAACCGCCACGTCGGCAAGGGCTCGTCCGCTACCTCGCGGGCGCCAAGCTTCTCCACGAGCGGCTCGGCCTCCATCTTCGTGGCCAGGATAATCCCGATCATGGAATGATCCCCGCCCCGCGGGCAAGCTCGCGGAGCTTTTCCACCGCCTGCCGGCCCTGGTCGCCAGGGTCCAGGCTGTAGTCGTTGACGAACATGCGGATGTGGTCCTTCAGTACGGCCTCATCCATTTCCTGTGCGTGCTGCCTCACATAATCGACCGTTCGCTCCGGCTGGGCGATCGACTCGGCGATGCCCTGCCGCAGCAGCCGCTCGATGTCGCCTATCATCTCGGCCCCGAGTTGCTTCCTGGCGGCGATGCAACCCAGCGGAATCGGCAGGCCCGTGGTGTCCTGCCACCACTGGCCGAGGTCGGCCAGGAGGCGAAAGCCCGCCCGCTCGTAGGTGAACCGCCCCTCGTGAATGATCACACCGGCATCCGCCTGCCCGCTGGCGAGCATGGGCATTACCTGGTCGTATCGGACGAAGACCTTGTCGGCCACGTCCGGCGCCCACAGGCGAAGCAGCATGTGGGCGGTGGTCAGCTCGCCCGGCACGGCCACGCGGCAGCGCGGCAGGTCGACCGGGGCGATGGCTCGCCGCGAGACGACCACCGGCCCGCAGCCGCAGCCCATGGCCGCGCCGGCGCCGAGCATCTCGTACCTCTGGGCCGCCAGCAGCCAGGCGTGGAACGACATCTTGGTCACGTCGTACACGCCGGCCAGGGCCATGCGGTTGAGGGTTTCGACGTCGTGGAGATGCACGTCGAACTCCAGCCCCTCCAACCGCAGCCTGCCCGTCGCCACGCCATGAAACATGAACGTGTCGTTCGGGCAGGGCGAGTATGCTAATGTAATTTCCACGCGAATCTCAAATCCGAAATCCTAAGCACGAAACCTGCCTACCGGTAGGCAGGTCCTAAACAAATCCAAAGCACGAAATTCAAAGCACCAAACTACAAGCATCAAATCCCAAACAAGGACCAACTTCCAAAATACCAAGGACCAAACAAGAGACCAGGAGCCGCGGCCGTTTGGAACATTTGTATTTTGGAATTGGGATTTGTTTCGGATTTAGAAATTAGTGCTTCGGATTTTCCGTCTCCAGCTCCTTGGGCGCCGGCAGCGTCACCTTGCCGGTGGCGGCCCACTCCAGGCCCCGGCTGATGAGGACGGCTGAGCTCGGCGCGATCGTGGCGGGCACGTCGTGGCCAAGCAGCGTCACAAACACCTTGCCCTTGCCGAAGGGTACGGTCCAGACCATTGGCTCGTTTGTGCCGGTGCCACCTGACTTCTTGTCGGAAAATGCCGTCGCGATAATGTGCATGCCCGTCAGCGGGCCTCGCATGCCATGGTAGAGTTCATCCTTTACGTGCATGAACTTGGCGGGCAACCCCTCCATGGCCGGGTGCTTCGGATCGCGGACGTCGATGCCGAACGCATGACTCGGGCCGTGGCCGGAGGCCGGCCCATCGCCCGACGGCGTGCGGACTTCCTTGCCGTCGGCGTCGATCGTCAGCCGCATGCCCTGGTTGGCCTTGCGCCAGCCCATGCCCATCATGTCGTTGAACTCCTTCCAGTCTGGAAAGGCAAAGACGCCCGCGTGATAAAACACCAGCCCTCCGCCGTCGGTCATGTACTTCTCGAACGACTTGCGGACTTCCTCCGGCCAGGAATCGCCGTTGTAGTTCATCAGCACGGCGCCGTACTTGGCGAAATCGGGCCGGAACTTGTCCCAGGCCTCCTTGGCGGCCTTCTTCTCGGGCGTCGTCGCCACGTCCACGGTAAACCGCCCGGTCTTTCCCAGCATCTCCTTGATCGCCGGCGTGGTGTCCTGCCACTTGTGATTATTCTGCCCGTCGACGATCAGCACGCCGATCTTCGCCGGCGCCGCATCATCCGCCGCCAATGCGGGCAATGCCGCGACAAGAACCACTCCAACCACCGCGGCCGGGATAAGTGTTAAAACCTGCCAAGTCCCAAATCTCATGTTCGTTCTCCTTCGAGTTAAACTGCGCCCGGCCTTCCTGGCAAAAGCGTCGCCGGCCGGGCTGACGCCATGTTTCGGATCGTCTTGCACCGTCCCCCCACCATACCCGCCGGCGCGTAGGCAAAGCAATGGGCTTGGCGACGCGGGGTGGGCGGCCTCCAAATCCAGGCCCAGGAAGTAATATCAAAAAATAGCAATTGTTGCTATTTGTCGCTATAGCATGTAGAATAGAGTCATAGGTAAGAAGGAGCAAACCACAATGAACATATCGCTTACGCCGGAACTGGAATCCCTGGTGCAGGAGAAGCTGCGAACGGGCATGTACCACTCAGCCAGCGAGGTCGTACGGGAGGCGCTTCGCCTGTTACGGGAGCGTGATGATTTCCACGAAGTGGGTCTGGCCGAACTGCGCAAGGAGATCGCGGTGGGCATCGAGCAGGCCAATCGGGGCCTGACCGCCCCGCTGAACGTCAAGGCCCTCAAGTCCAAAGCCCGCGCGGAGCGGGCGACAAAGGCCGGTGACATGGGAAAACAGTAAGACGGTCCCAGATATCAATTCTCCGTTATTCACCCTTGTTGAGCATCTTTTAGTATTTTCGTGAAGTTCTCTCTGGATAATTCCACTTCGTCACCGAATGCCGCCCATTGATCCATTAGAGCCGAGTCGAAGCTGGAATCCTCCCGAACCGGAAGCTCGACCTC
>CAYOBS010000162.1:0-8177 GCA_964402305.1 uncultured Planctomycetaceae bacterium
CCGAGGCCGTGCTGGCCGACTTCATCAAGGCACATCCCAAAACCTCCGTCACGGAGCGGATCGGGTACGCCCTGGTCCAGGTGGCCTTGACCAAGGCGCAGACGGCCTTGGCCGACCGCAAGGACAAGGAAAAGACCCCTGAGAAGCTCAGCGCGGAGTACGCCGCCGCCATCGACGCGCTGGGGGCCTTCCTGAAGGACAGCCCCGACGGCGACTACGCCCCGGCCGTCGCGGGCGATCTCTTCGCCGTCGCCCACACATACGGGCAGATGGGCGCATGGCCCGTGGCTCGGACGGTGCTGGCTCGCTTCCAAGTGGCCGTGCCGGACTTCAAGGACCCGTCGCTGCTGAAGTTCCTCCAGGCGGCCACGTATCTGGGCGAGTTGGACCGCGCCCACGGCCTGGAGCTTCTCCGCCTGCCTGCCAGGCCAAGCCCGACGCCGAGCGGGGGCAGGGGCGGTTCGGGCGAGTTCGGCCTTGCCTACGGCTGGCGGATGAGTCCTGGGGGCGAAGGCAACAAACTGGCCATTGCGTACGAGAATCCCACGACGCCCGCGGAGCCGAAGCGGTCAGGTTCCGGCGCCGCAACGGGTTCTGTCACCGGGGTGCAGCCGCCGGCGGCCGCGCCTGCCGGTACTCCCGCGGCCCCCGCTCCCGCGGAGGTGGCAGCGGATCGCTCGGATGAGGTAGAAAGAAGCCGCCCCGCGAGTGACCTTGCGATTGCCTCTATCCGCGCCCGCGAGCAGGCCGGCACCCGACGCCTGGCCATGATGAGAGACCAGGCGGGGCAGGGCAACCAGGCCCAGGCCGATAAGCAATCACAACAGAAGGGCTTGGATGTTGTCCTGCCCGGCGGGCCCGTGCTTTCCGAGGCGGAGATGAGCCGTCAGGACGCTGCCGCCGACGCCGCATACGCAATACTCATAGAGCTCGTCAAGGAGCCTAAGCTGGTAGGCCAGCACCTGCCCCTCCTGGCCCGCCAGGAGGTGCTGTGGCTCCTGGGGTTCTTCGAGGGACAGTCGCGGCCGGAACGTACAGCCGCCATGATCGAGAAGTTCCTCACCGACCAGCCCGCCGATCCGGGCAAACTCGCCCTGTCCTTCCGCTTCCTCCGCGACCGGCTCGCCTGGGCCGGGCACATCGGGCCGACCGACCGCATCGACCTGGCCTGGATCGACCAGCGCCACCAGCGGTTCGAGCAGGTGCGGGGCAATCTCTCGGCCATGCTCAAGGAGTTCGCCGAGCACAAGGACTGGGTCCGCGACGGGCGGATGCTCGCCGTCGAGAGCTACCAGTTGGAGGCCGAGCGGGCGGTGTCCGTCAGCGCGGTGCGTTCGGCGGGCCTGCTGGCACGGGCAGCGCAGGAACTGCTGGCGATCTCCAGGGATACGCCGGATGACCCGGTGGTGGCCGCAATTGGCCAGCGGCTGTGGGACATCTCCGCGCGCCTGGAGCAGCTTCGCCAGGACGAGCAGGCCGTCCACATCCTGGGCGAGATTCCGATCCGCTTCCCGACCGACCCCCGCGCGGTTCAGGCGGTCCTGCGGACCGCCGAGTTGTACGCCGACCGGCTCAACTCGCCCCTGCGGGCCGTCGAGACCTACCAGGAGTTCCTGAGCCTCTCCGGCGACCGCGAGGACGTGCGGACGCGGATATTCGGCATGGGCCAGCAGCTCGCCGGCCAGCAGCGGTACCTCGAGGCCCTGCACGTGCTGGGCGTGTTCGTTGACAGCTTCCCCACGGATGCCCGGGCGCCGCAGGCCCTGATGGCCATCGGCCAGACCCACCAGGCCAACAGCGCGTGGAACGACGCGATCGCCGCCTACCGGCGAATCTCGACGGAGTACCCCTCCTCGGCCGTCATGCCCCAGGTCCAGATCGCCATCGCCGAGTGCCAGGTGAACCTGAGCGACTGGAAGGCGGCCCGCAAGACCTATGAGGACTACCTCCAGAAGTATGCCAATGCCGCGGCGCCGAACCCTCCGCCCGCCCCGCAGCCTAACGCGCCGCCGCCCGCACCGCCGGTTGACTACTCCGAGACGGCCCGCAAGCGGATCGAGATCCTCAAGGGCCTCGACCGCTACCAGACCTTGCTTGCCGACAAGGTCGTAACGCGCAACAAGGACGATGCCCAGTTCCAGATCGCGCGGATCGTCCTGGAAGACCTGAAGAACCTGCTGAAGGCTGCCGCCGAGTTCCGCAAAGTGGTCGAGGACTTCCCCAGGAGCGACCAGGCGGCCGCCGCCCAACTGGAGATCGGCAAGGCCCTGCTCTCCCTGGCCAGGACGGAGGAGGCCCGCAAGGAGCTGCTGAAGGTGCCGGCGAACTACCCCAACAGCCCGCTGGCCGACCAGGCGCTCCACCTGGTGGGCCAGAGCTACGAGCAGCAGGCCCAGCGCCTGGCGGCCATCTCCGTCCAGACCGTCAAGGCCGAGATGTTCCAGAAGGGCCAGCAGCTCGCCTATGAGAACTACCAGGGGCAGGAGCGGGATGTGGGCAGCAGGCTCAAGCAGCGCCGGGCCGAACTCCAGAAGAAGCCCGGCGACAACAAGGACCTCATGGAGAATGAGGAGGCGTACAACGCCGCCCGCTTCAACGGCATGTCGTCCTCGCCGAACATCTCCGGTAATGTCCGGCAGGCCGAGCAGCAGGCCGAGACGGCCAGCGCCCTCCAGCTCGCCAACCGGCAGGACCGTATCAATGAGGCCCACCGCCAGGCGGTGGCGGTCTTCGCCAAGGCGGCGGCTGACTATCCGCTGGGCACCACGACAGGGGCGTCGCTGGAGCACATGGCGATCATCTACGAGGTCCATCTGAAGGACCCCGCCGCCGCGATGGCGACCTACCAGCGGGTGGTCCAGCTCTTCCCGGGCACGCCCGTGGCGGAGAACGCGGCACTGAAGGTGGCCCGCTTCCACGAGCGGCAGGGCAAGTACGACCTGGCGGTAAACGCCTACCGCGACTTCATCCGGACCTATCCGGCCAGCACGCAGGTGGCCGACGCGCAGTACTCCCTGGCCGAGGCTCTGGAGCAGCAGGGCAGGTGGGTGGAGGCGATGGAGGCCTATCAGACCTTCCGCGACAAGTTCAGCAGCCATCCCGCGGCCGCCAAGGCGATGGAGCAGATCCAGTGGATCAAGGCGTATCGCAAATGACGATCCAAACTCGGAGAACAAGTGCGTTCACGGAGCAACCTTCTCCATCAGGAGTGAACATCATGAAAATCAGCGGAGCATGGGTAACAGCAGGATGCTTGATCGTGGCGGCGTCCGCGGCCTGGGGCCAGGGCGCCGGCGCCCCCGCCGGCAGGCCAACGTCGAGGCCCGCCGCGGCGCCGACAAGCCAGCAGGCGCAGACGGCCGAGGCGAAGTTCGAGGAAGGCCGCAAAAAGTTCTTCCAGGGCCAGTACAAGGACGCGATCCCGCTGCTGAAGGAGGCCTTGCGGACCAACCCGGGCAAGACCTCCTACCAGCTCCTGCTGGCCAAGGCGTATCGCTACGCCGGGCAGGATAAGGATGCCGCCGGCGTCCTGGAGGCCATCCTCAAGGACAACCCCGAGCACGTGGAGGCGGGAGTGGAGCTTGCCGAGATGCTCTCGCCGGCCAAGGAGCCAGGCCGCGTGATCGGCATCCTCGCGCCGCTCCTGAAGTTCAAGCACGACTACCCGCTCTATCACATGCTCGCCGAGGCCTACTACCAGAAGGAACAGTGGGATGAGGCCCGCGAGAACTACCAGGAGGCCGTCAAACTCAATCCCCAAAGCCCGCGGGACTGGTACCAGCTCGGCAACATATACCTGGCGCAGAAGCACTTCGCGCGCTCGGCCGAGGCATACGAGAAGGCCGGGCAGCTTGGCGTCGACTCGGCGGTCTATCACTTCAAGCTCGCCAGCGTCTACTTCAACCTCCGCAATTACCTGGGCACCGTAACCACCGCGGTGGTGCTCGGCGGGCAGGCGGGGCAGATCAAGAACGACCTGCTGCTCCTGGAGGCCGTGCCGGGCCGGAAGGATGCCTTCTACGTCGCCCCGCCCAAGAGCGCGATCTTCCGGATCGCCAAGGCCCAGCAACTGGGCATCGACACGCCGCAGATCCGCTTCCTGGAGGCGAACATCTGGCTCTCGGCGCGGCGGTTTGCCAAGGCCGACGCCCTCTACAAGGCCATGGAAAAGGAGGGCAAGCTTGCCAAGGCAGACCTGGCTCTGTTCTGGTTCTACTGGTCGCAGACGGCGCTGGGCCTGGACGATTTCGACAACTACCTCTGGCGGCTCGGCAAGGCCATCGAGGCCGAGCCGGACGTCTACAAACCCACGCAGGCGGATGCGTACGTGACGGTGGCGCGGCGGTACCAGGCCAAGGGCGACCACAACCGGTACATCGAGTACCTCAAGCAGGCCGTCGCGACAAACCCCATCTCCGCCAGCCTGCATCTGATGCTGGGCGAGGCGTGCTGGCAGGCAAGCCTCCGCAAGGAGGCCGTCGAGCAGTACAAGCTCGTCCTGGAACTCGAACCCGACCACGCCGACCGCGTCAAGCTCCTCAACCGCATCCGCGAACCCCTGCCGCCCGCGACCCAGCCCGCCGCTTCGGCCCCTTCGGCCCCTTCGGCAGGCTCAGGGCAAGCAGGCTCAGGGCAAGCAAGCTCAGGGCAAGCCACGCGGCCCGCCGCGAAAGACCAGGCAAAAGCAAAAGGGCCGCGATAATGGGTGACTTGTCCCCTATATCAAAGGGCGGCGATAATAGGTGACCGTCCCCTACTTCTTACTACCTACTTCTTACCGCCTACTTCCCCTTCACGCACTTCGACGACCAGGTCAAGTTCGACCGGTGCATCCAGCGGCAACTCGGCGGCGCCGATGGCGCAGCGGGTGTGGCGCCCGGCCTGGCCGAACGCGGCCAGCAGGAGCTCGCTTGCGGCGTTGGCGATCTTGGCCTGCTCCGTGAAGCCCGGCGCGGAGTTGACAAATACGTTCATGCGGACCACACGCGTGACGCGACTGAGCTCGCCGGGCGTCTCGCCATCGCCCAGGGCCTGCTTGACGGCCGCCAGGGCGTTAAGCGCCGCCTGTATCGTGGCCGCCTCGGCGATATCGGCGCGGACGTCGGTGGGAACCTTGCCCTTGGCCAGCAGCTCGCCGTTGCGCATGGGGATCTGCCCGGATGTGAAAATGAGGTCGCCCGTCCGCACGGCCGGGATGTAGGCGCCCACGGGCCTGGCGGCTTCCGGCAAGTCCAGGCCGAGTTCAGCTAACCGCTGTTCCGGAGTCATAGGCGTTTTCCCGGGCCTTTTCGTGCTCAGCCGGGCGCGGCGGCGGAGTCATCGTCTCGGCCGCGCTTGGCGGGCTTTTCGGCGACGTATTGTCCCGCGTCGGCCTGTTCGGCGGAGATGACGGTTTCGGCGGAGTCCTCAGGCTCATCTTCCCACTCCTCATCGTCATCATCGTCGTCGTCATCCTCGTCGAGGTCATCGTCGTCGTCTTCATCGTCATCCTCGTCCAGGTCGTCGTCGAGATCATCGTCGTCGAGGTCATCATCGTCGGCCTCTTGGGCTACCACGGAGATCCGGCGGGTGCGGATCTCGTCGTCGGATGCGACGGCGGCTTGGCCTTCCAGGATATCCTGCATCAACATAGGCGGTTCCTCTTGGCTGCGGGATTCAATATCCAGGTTTTCTGGTGTGAGGGCGTGGCCCTGCTGGCTTTCAGCGGGGGCGTCGGGGTTAAGATGCACGTGAATCTCGCCGAAGTTCCGCTCCTGTCGGGCGAGAATCTTCTTGAGCCGGACCAGTTCGAGAATCGCCAGGAACAGGCCCAGCAACTGGTCGCGCTCGGTGCGGCCCAGGAAAATATCGCGGAAGGTCATCGGCCCCTCACGGGCGAGGCGGTCGAGAATGTCCGCGGCGTGCAGTTCTATCGGCGTGTCGTCGTATATGACCTGGTGCGCGGCCTTGTCGGCGCCGATGGCCTCCAGGATGTTGTTGAAGGCCTCCAGCAGGTTCCAGACCTGCACATCCTCAAGGTTCACCTCGCCCTGGCCGAAGTCCTGATGAACGGGCCGGCGGCCGAACCGCTGCGCCTGCGTTTCGGCGGCGTCGCGGAGGTCGCCAGCGGCGTCCTTGAAGGCCTTGTATTCCAGGAGCTGGCGGACAAGCTCGGTGCGTGGGTCGATCTCCAGGTCGCCGGCCTGGCCCTCCTCGACCGGGGGCGCCGGCAGCAGCATCCGCGTCTTGATCTCCATGAGCGTGGCCGCCATCACCAGGAAGTCCCCGGCCAGGTTCGGGTCCATGTCAGTGAGGATTTCCACGTAACCCACGTACTGCTGCGTGATCCGGGCGATGGGAATGTCGTAGATGTCCACCTCTTGCCTGCGGATGAGGTAGAGCAGCAGGTCCAGCGGCCCGTTATAGACCTCCAGGTTGACGCGATAATCGCTCATACGCTCCTGATAGTAGCAATCCGGCGGGCGAAGCAAACAAAACTTTTTGCCAAAAAACGGCGAAAGAAAAGGAGGCTAATCGCAGAGAACGCGGAGCACGCAGAGGAAGACGAAAGATCAATAAAACAGAACAAACACCAATCCGGCGGCCTTCTTCTCTTTGCCTCTTTCTCTTCTCTGCGTTCTCAGCGATCTCTGCGTTGATATTCTTCGCTGTTTTCTACGGATGCACCACGATCCCCGCGGCGTCGCGGACGCGCTGCATGGTTGCCTCGGCGACCTGGCGTGCCTTTCGGCCGCCTTCCCGCAGGACGTCCTGGAGGTAGTCCGCATCGGCCAGGAGCTTGTCGTAACGCAGGCGGGCGTCGTCGAACATCTCGTTGATCAGGTCGCTTAGCCGGGCCTTGGCATGACCGTAGCCGTAGCCGCCGGCGCGGTACTTGGCTGCTATTTCGGCCTGCTCGCCGGGCGTCGCGAACAGCTTGAGCAAGGCGAAGACGTTGCAGCGGCCGGGGTCCTTTGGCTCTTCCAGCGGGGTCGAGTCGGTGATGATCTGGGCGCAGCGCTTCGTGGTCTGCTCGGGCGTCAGGAAAATCTCGATCGTGTTGTCGTAGCTCTTGGACATCTTCTGCCCGTCGATGCCCGGCACGACGGCGACCTCGTCCAGGATGTACGCCTCGGGCAGCACGAGCACTTCCCTGTCGAACGCGAGGTTGAACTTGGCCGCCAGGTCGCGGGTGATCTCGACGTGCTGGCGCTGGTCCTGCCCGACCGGCACGAGGTTCGAGTCGTAAATGACGATGTCCGCCGCCTGGAGCACGGGGTAATCCAGCAGCCCCATGTTCGGCGCAAGCCCGCGGGCCGTCTTGTCCTTGTAGCTGTGGGCCTTCTCCATCATGCTGACCGGGCAGACGCAGTTCAGCAGCCAGCACAGCTCAGCCACCTGCGGCACGTCGGACTGGGCGAAAAAGACGCTTCTTGCGGGGTCGATGCCCAGCGCCAGATACCCAGCCGCCAGGTGCGTCGTCAGCTCGCGCAGGCGCCCCGGATCGCGCAGGCTCGTCAGGGCGTGGTAGTTGGCGATGAAGTAGAAGCACTGGTGCCCCTCGGCCTGGAGCTTGAGGAACTGCCGCACCGCGCCGAAGTAGTTGCCGATGTGCAACATGCCCGTTGGTTGTATGCCTGATAATACTCTCATAATGCGGCGAATCGTAAGCCCGCGCCGCCGGCTGTGTCAAGGCCCGGGGCGCTGGCGGTCGGCGGACGAATAGAAGAAACGACGTCTCGCGCTGAGGCCGCAAAGGACGCGGAGCAAGAGAAGCGAGGGCCAGAAAAGATCGTGGATAACGTCGGAAACGGTATCAGGGGGCAGGCTGCGCCAAAGGGCAAGCCGCTGCCGAGACATTCTCCAGTTTGGCGTGACGCCGCGAAACGCGCCAGCCTTTGGAGTGTCCCGGCGCGCCGGGACCGCTTTGGATTGGTCGCCGTAGAACCAAGCTGGTCGATATCCCCCCGTAACTGAGGCATTATTAAATCCCCTTGAATCCCCGCGTCGCGCCGTTATCGTTCTTGGCAGAAAACCCAAACTGCCGCCGGCGATGGGCCTTGGGAACATGCCAACGGCCCCACTATTTGGAGAAAAGGCTTGATAAAAACGAACCGAATGCTATACTACCAGGTAGGATAATATGAGTGAACACGAGAAAGCAAGTCTGTTTGACCGGCTGCGGAATGGGCTGGCCG
>CAYOBS010000163.1:0-8156 GCA_964402305.1 uncultured Planctomycetaceae bacterium
GTGGCGCTTAACGAGCTTAAGGAGGCAGGCTGATGAGCCTGATAAACGAGGCGCTCAAGCGTTCCGAGAGCGACAAGCTCCGCAATTCTTCGCCTTACTTCAACAACCTGACGGTCATGATGCCGGAGGGCGACGACGTTCCAGCGCCCGCGAGGCCGACGTTTGAAGAACCTCGCGGCCCGCGGCGTCCGACGTCCCGGCTGCTGGTTTTCGCGCTGGCGGCAATGGCGTGTTTCGGCGCCTGGTATTCCTGGGGCCGGTCCACCGGGCAGGTCGGCCCGGCAAACGCATCCGGCGGGGCGACGCGAGAGGTGGAAAAAAAACTGACGCACGCGCAGATGAGGGCGGCGGCTGAGCGATCCGCGCCGGACCCGTCGCTCAACAGGCATAACACCGACAGCCAGGCCGGCGCCAGTGCCGGCGCAAAGGCCGGCGCCAACGGCAGCTCCGCCGAGGGCAATGCCGGGGACGCCTTCACCGCGGCGATGCGAAAGCTCCAGCAGGCCCGGCAGAACGACCAGGCCGGCGAGTCCTCAGACCAGGCCGAGGCCGAGCCGCGGCAGGCCGATGGAGCGACACCGCCCGCGACAGCCCCGGCCGAGGCAAGCGAGCCGACGCCGGCGCCGTCCAGCGCCGCGCCCGCGGCCACGCCGCCCGCGGCCCCGCCGGTCCCAGCCGCGCCGGCCAAACCGGCGCCGGCGCCTTCGGACGCTCCGGACGTCTCGAAGCTTCGCGTCACCGCGATAATGCGGGGACCCGACGGAAACGTGGCGCTGATCAACGGCGGGCTATACCGGGAAGGCCAGACCATACAAGGCGCCCTGATAGTGAAAATAGGCCAGTACGAAGTGGAGTTGACAGCCAACGGAAAACGATTCACCATCCGGATATGACGAAGATCGATTCCAGGCTTTGAGTGAGCGGGCATAAGGGATCGGCAATATGACAGGCCGCCATCATGGGTTTTCGCTGATCGAGATAATGATCGTCATCATGCTGCTGGCGATTCTCGCGGCCATCGTCGTGCCGCGCATCATCGACGCGCAGGACGAAGCCCGCGAATCGGCCCTCGAAACGGACATCCAGATGATGCGCCGGCAGATACTTGTCTACAAGGTCCAGCACGGGGGAAATGGGCCCCACCTCGACGCCGCAAGCAACCTGGACAAGGCCAACTTATCAGCCCGCCTGACCGGGCGGACCAACCCCGACGGCAAGATCAATCCCAACGGCTCCCACGGTCCGTACATGACGAACTGGCCGACGAACCCGTTCATCCCGTCCCGCGAAACGGCTGGGGCTGTTCTCTTCGGCACCGAAACCACCCCGCCCCGCAACTCCGCGTCCGGCTGGTATTACAACACCGACACCTGCGTGATAAGCGCCAACTCCGCCAAGGGCGGCGAGAAGTTGGACCCCAATCCGGACAAGGTCGTGGATGAAGTCAACGGCGCGGAGTTGGTGAAGCCGGCCGTGCTTCCTTCGGACGGCACAAGCGTGGTCAGGCCTTAGGCCGAAGCGCCTGATCTTTCTCGACGACCTTGCGGGCCTGGTCTTTCTTGAACTCCACGAGCCTTGCCGCAATGGCCTTGTCGGCGACGGCGAGGATCTGGGCGGCAAATATGCCGGCGTTGGTCGCCCCCGCCTTGTCGATGGCCATGCAGGCAACCGGCACGCCGGGCGGCATCTGCATGGTGCTCAGGGCGGCGTCCATGCCCGCCAACGGCCCGGAAGCCATCGGCACGCCGATCACAGGCAACGTTGTCCCGGCCGCCAGAACGCCGCCAAGGGCCGCGCTCATCCCGGCCGCCGCTATCAGCACCTTCAGGCCCCTTGCCGCCGCCGTCACAGCGTACTCGTGGGCAATCTCCGGCGTCCGATGGGCGGAGATTATCCGCACCTCATAGCCGATGCCGAACGACTCCAGAATCTCCAGGCACCGCTGCATGACGGGCAGGTCGCTGTCGCTGCCCATGATGACGCCGACGGAACAAGCCGCACTCAATTTCTGCGATTTGGTTTCAGCCATTGATCAAGCCTTCCATGAATGCCATGAATGCCATGAATGCCATGAATGCCAGGAATGCCAGGAATGCCAGCAATGCCAGCAATGATCCATGAATGCCACGAATGCCAGCAATGCCATGAATGCCAGGAATGACAAATGCCAAATACTGAATGACGAATGCAACAAATGCCATGAATGCCGGGAAGAAGTATCTCTGCCCCTGCAGGCCGCAGGGCCTACCGACAAACCGCGACACGATGACAATCGTTCATAACTGAACATCGAGGCTTCTCTGGCATTCATGGCATTGCTGGCATTCCTGGCATTCCTGGCATTCCTGGCATTCATGGCATTCATGGCATTGCTGGCATTCATGGCATTGCTGGCATTCCTCGCATGTCGAACGCCACCTTCACCGCCTTGTGGGCGGACTTGTACATGCCCGTCTCCAGCGCCTGGCGGTACTCGGCCAGGGGGAACTTGTGCGTCAGCATCGCCGAGACGTTCAGCTTTCCCGCAACCATCAGCTCGTGCAAGAGTTGATACGTTCCGATCCGCCTGCCCTGCCAGTTCTCCATCTGCCGGCCATAGGTTCCGAGAACCGTCAGTTCAGTGAACCATATCGGCGTAAGGTCCGCGCCTCGTCCGTGCCCGGTGGCCAGCATGACCATCTGCCCGCGGCTGGCGGTCCACTTGAGCGATTCAGTGATGGACCGCTTCGTGCCCACGCAGTCTATCACGGCGTCGTAGCCGCCCGAGAGCATGTAGTTGCCGAACCGGGCGCGCTGGACGCTGCCGCCCGTGCGCCGCGCGATAGTCTCGAACCGCGAGCGATTGTCGCCAGGCAGGCGAAGCATCTCGTCGGCCCCAAACGCCGCCGCCAGTTCGCCAAGGTACGCGTGCAAGTCCAGCGTGTCGATCCGGCCGGTGAATCCGACAGCCCGCAAGGCCGCCACGACCCCCAGGCCCAGCACGCCGGCGCCGTAGATCAGCACGTTGCGGACGCCAGAGAGGTCCAGCCGCAACACCGCGTGCAGGCTGCACGCGAGCGGGTCGGTAAGCACTGCCAGCTCATCGGACACGCCATCGGGCACGGCCGCGAGCTGGCTGACGTGGGCGACAAAGTTTTCCGCGAACGCCCCGCCGGTCCGGCTGTTGTAGCCGATGCCCGTGCCGGGCGGCAGGTGCGAACGTCCCAGGCCGTTGGCTCCGAAGTTCTGGCACGCGCCGTATAGCCCCTCGCTACAGCGCGGGCATGGCGGGGCAATGCCCCGGGCCTGGCAGCCAAGCGTCGGATCGACGCAGACTCGCCGTCCCAGCCAGGTGCGATCGACCGCCGGGCCGACCTCGACGACCTCGCCGAGCGCCTCGTGCCCGAGGATCATCGGCATGGAACTGAACGCCTGGAGCAGCGAATTGGGCGGCTGCTTCTGGGCCAGCAGCGACAGGTCCGTCCCGCAGATGCCCGCCAGCATCGTGCGCACGCGGACCCAGTCGTCGGCGGGCAGGCTCGGCGGCTCGACTTGCCGGAGGCTCAGGCCCGCAAGCGGCGACAGCAGGCAGCCGGGCCAGAAGTATCGAAGCCACTTGCACGTGGCCCAGCCCACCGGATTGACCTTGTATAAAATCGCCTGCATGGGGATACAGAGTATCCAATCGGGGTGGAATGGGAAGCTGATTTCGCTCTTGGACCTCGGAGGCCGCTCCTTTTGAAGTGGCGAGCCACAAGGGAGACAACACATTTGGAGTGCGGCGACAAGCCCCGCAGGGGCGCCCTCGCCGCTTTCGATAGCGCCTGTGCGTCGCATTCAGGGACAGGTGGTCCGCCATCGAAAGCGGCGTGTTCGCCCCGCTTCGCCAAGGCTTCGCGGGGCTCGACGCCGCACTCCAAAGGCTCCGCGTTTACCCGTGCGTTTGCCACAAAACGGCCCCAAAGTCCTGCCGAGGCACCCGGACCTGCCGGTCCGTTCCGAAGACGGCTGGATTTGACCAGATAGGGACTTGCGGAACGTTATGGATTTCTGGTAAATTGCTTCCGGTTCGGCCGGCACCCGTTGGCCGGGCTGTTGGCGTCCGGCCCGGTAGTGGACCGCACTTCGCGGAAGTCTTCGCGAGTGAATGGGCGGTCCTGGAGCGGTCTGAACGCGGTTTGGGATCGTGTTATGGCGGGCGCCGTGCGGCGCCCAGCCGGTAGCGGTGGCGCAGGAGCGACTGGCCAAACGACCAGTCGTAGTAGGAAGCCCTGAATTAAGGAGAACACACATGGCTTCGAGATTGCCGGATTACGTCGCGTCGGCCAGGCCCCTGCCGATGACTGCCAGGGTGCCGTGGTACAAGAGCACAGCCCAGACGTACGCGGGCGTCATGTTGTGGTTCGTGTTCTGGCAGCAGGTACCCGGAAGCGGCTCCGGCGGCTTCCTATCGCAGGGCCTTGGCACGGCGATACTGGCCCTCATTGCTGCAGCACTGGTTTGCCACTTCCTGTTCTACCTCGTGCCCGGCTTGATGGGCATGAAGACCGGCCTGCCGCTCTATATCGTCGGCACAAGCACTTACGGCGTTCAGGGCGGCTTCCTGATGCCAGGCTTCCTGATGGGCATCCTCCAGTTCGGCTGGCTCGCCGTCAACGCGTACTACTCCGGCTTGCTGCTGGTTAATTATTTTGGGCATGCGGAGGGCGCCACGGTTCACATGGCCGTGTCCGCGGCCTGGGCAATCCTCTGCGCGATCCTCGGACTCATGGGCATCAAGTATGTCGCCCGCGTGGCCACCTTCCTTCCGCTGCTTCCGCTGATCATCCTCATCGTCCTGTGTGTCAAGACCATCGGAGGGGTTGGCAGCTTTGATCCCAACGCCATGATCGCCGCCGCTCACCCGGCAGCTTCAGCCCAGCCGGCGCCGGTTCTTGATACATTCGCGATCTTCGCCGTCATGGGCGCCGTCGTCGTGGGCTTCTTCGCCACGGCAGGCGCTGCTGGCGTTGACATCGCCATGAACACCCGAAACGGCAAGGACGTCCAGATGGGCGGCCTGGTAGGCGTGGCCCTGGCCACCATCGTTGCCGGCGGCCTGGCGCTGCTGATCGTGGCCGGCGCGTATGGTATGAAGTTGGAAATTGGCGGCACCATGAATCCGACCAAAATGATGGACCAGATCATGGGCTCGAAGACTGTCGGCACGGTCTTTATGTACCTGCTGGCGATAGCGGCCCTGCCGCCGGCCTGCTTCTCCGCCTTCATCGCTGCCAACAGCTTCAAGACCACCCTGCCGAAGGTCAACCCGCTCATTTCGGTTGGCATCGGCACGGCAGTGGCCATCGCACTGGTCATAAGCGGCTGGGCCGGCAAGGCGGCCGAAAACGTCTTCCCGGTCATCGGCGCGTCATTCGGGCCGGTCTGCGGCGCGATGATGGCCGACTACCTCCTAGCCGGACGAAAGTGGCCCGGGCCACGCGCCGGTTGGAACATGGCCGGATGGATCTCGTGGATTCTCGGCTTCGCCGTCGGCGCCGTCGAGTTCATCGCCAAGATCCCCGGACTGGAATCCCTGGCCGGAAAGGTCCCCTGCCCGCCGGTGGCGGCGTTCATCGTCGGCTTCGTGCTCTACGTCATCCTGGCCAAGATCGGCCTCCAGAGCAAGACGCTCGAGATGCCGGCAAACACTCAGCAGGCATAATAGCTTCGGACCGGCCAAGGCCGGACAAAGTTCAGCAGCGGCACACAAACAAGGGCCGCGATCGGATCAACCGGTCGCGGCCCTTGCATTGGGCTGGGGCATTCGGCCATGGGGAGCCGACAGCCGCCCTGTCCGTTTAGTCTTGATTCCGGGCGCGTTTGCTGTTACCTGTACTTTTCGGAGATGCAGGCATGAGCGTCAAGATATCGATATCGAAAGAAAAGATTGACCAATTCTGCCGCCGCAACAGAATTCGCCGGCTGGCGTTTTTTGGGTCGGTCGTGCGGGAGGATTTTTCACCAGAGAGCGACGTGGACGTGCTGGTGGAGTTCGATCCGCTTTGCGGGGTAGGGATGATCGCTCTGGCGGGAATGGAGATCGAATTAAGCCGAATCCTGGAGCGCAAGGTGGAAATACACACGTACCAGGGGCTTAATCCGCTTTTCCGGGACCGGGTGATGGGCGAAGCTGAGGTGTTGTATCAGGAAGTCCTGGGCAGGGTCTAGCGGTTTTGCGGATGCTTCACGTGCCTGATCCGCCAGTGGATCCTCAGCAGGGCCACGAGCGTCAGAAACGCGTCGCGCACCGGGCGCACCCGGCTGTCGGGGTCGTTGCACCACAGCACGCCGACTTCCTTGATCCGGAAGCCCATCTGCCGGGCCAGCAGAAGCACCTCGCAATCGAACGCGAAGCCGCGCTCACGCACGCGCGGAAAAATCGCCTTCGCCGCACGCCGGCTGAAAAGCTTGAAGCCGCACTGCGTGTCCTTGATGTCCCGCAGCATCAGCATCCGCCGCAGGCCGCGCATTATCAGGCCCATGCCGTGGCGGTAGCCCGGCTGGCGCCTGGTGATGACCGACTCGGCCTGGTCGCGCGAGCCGATGACCACGTCGTATCCGTCGCGGAGGTACGGCAGGACCTTGGCCAGTTCGTAGATCGGCGTGGACTGGTCGGCGTCGGTCATGAGCATCATCGCGCCGGCGGCCTTGCGCATTGCCCGCCGCACGCTGAAGCCCTTGCCCTGGTTGGTGCGGTTGCGGATAAGCCGAAACGCGAGCGGGCCTGGCTCGAATGCCTTGGCCACCGCCGCGGTGTTGTCCGACGAGCCGTCGTCGACGACGATTATCTCGGCCGACATGTCCGACGACTCGAAGTGCCGCCTGATCTGCTCAAGAGCCGGACCCAGCCTGCGGCCCTCGTTGTAGGCCGGAATGATGATGGAAAGCCGCGGGTTTTCCGTGTCGGTTATCGTCATTTACGTTTTGAAAAGCAGGTCTTAGGTCTTAGGTCTTAGGTCTTAGGTCTTAGGTCTTAGGGTGGCAGAGCCCGAATCATCGCCGTCGTCCAGTACCTTAGCAGTATGCCGCCGCTTAGTAAAACCCGCAAGCGAATGATCCGCGCCGCGCGTAAACGACTTGCTTTCTGGCATCGGGATTCATGAGCCCGGGAAAGACACCTGGTTCCTGGTTCCGGATTCCGCTTTTCTGCTTTTCCCGGCTACCGGCTACCGGCTACCGGCTACCGGCTATCGGCTACCGGCTACCGGCTACCGGCTACCGGCTACCAATTCCCGTTTCGCCGTTCCGGGTTCCAGGTTCCAGGTTCTGCGGTTTTCGCTGTGCCGCCGGGACGGTTGCTGATATGATGGCCTCAACCTACTTACCGTTACAGGAGAATGAAAGATGAGAAAGATGAGCAAGAGCAGATTCGCAGTCGGTGCTGTTTTGGCCGCGGCATCGTGGTTTATCGGCCCCATCGTCGCGCTTGTGGCGCAGGATGCGCCCAAGCCCCAGGTACAGGCCACGGGCTCGCCGGATGCCGAGAAACTAGGCTGGCGCCTGGCCACGCAGGCATATACGTTCCGCGGCGGGACCTTCTTCGAGGCCATAGACAACACGGCCGCCATCGGCGTGAAGTACATCGAGGCCTACCCAGGCCAGAAGGTCAGCAAGGACATCGACGAGAAGATGGGCCCGGGCATAAAGAAGGAGACCATCGAGGCCGTCAAGGCCAAGCTCAAGGAAAAGGGCGTCACGCTGGTCAACTTCGGCGTAACGGGCATACCGGGCAACGAGGCTGAGGCCCGCAAGTTCTTCGACTGGGCCAAGGAGATGGGCATCGAGACCATCGTTACCGAGTCGACGCCGGAGTTCCTCGACAAGCTCTGCGGCGAATACGGCATCAGCGCGGCCCTGCACAACCACCCGAACTCCTGGCCGCCGGAAAAGGTCCTGGCCGCCTGCGAGGGCAAGAGCAAACGCATGGGCGCCGACGCCGACACCGGGCATTGGATGCGCCGCAACATCAAGCCCATTGACGGCATAAAGATGCTCAAGGGCCGGATCGTGAGCCTGCACCTCAAGGACCTCAACGAGTTCAAGAATGGCCACGACGTGGTCTGGGGCACCGGCAAGGGCGACCTCAAGGCCGTGCTGGCGGAGCTTGACGCCCAGGGCTTCAAGGGCGTGTTCTC
>CAYOBS010000164.1:0-8137 GCA_964402305.1 uncultured Planctomycetaceae bacterium
CTTCCTCCTTCCTCCTTCCTACTTCCTCCTTCCTCCTTCCTACTTCCTCCTTCCTACTTCCTACTTCTCACGGCAGGCAGCAGGTCACCCCTCCCGCGGCCGGCAGATAGCACCGCATTGTATAGTCCCGCACCATCCTTTGGGCGCTGAACCGCCAAGGCAGGCTCTGCATGGCGTTCTTCTGGCGGGCGATCCAGCGATGCGGAATGCCCTTGCTGTTGCGGTCGTAGAACATCGGAACAACCTCGTTTTCCAGGACATCGTAAAGGGCGGACCTGTCGATGTTGTCCTGATGGGCGGCGTCGGCATGTTCCAGGCCGCAACCGATGACGAAGCCATTGGCGCCGTCGTACGCCTCGGCCCACCAGCCATCGGGGATCGACAGGTTAAGCCCGCCGTTGAATACCACCTTTTGCCCGCTTGTGCCACAAGCTTCCATGGGCCGGCGGGGGTTGTTGAGCCAGACGTCCGCTCCCTGGACGAGGTGTCGCCCGACGTTCATGTCGTGGTCCTCGAGGAACACGATCCTCCCGGCCAGGCTGGGCCTGCGCGTTATGCGGAAGATCTGCTGGATGAGCAGCTTGCCCCCCTCGCTGTTGGGATGGGCCTTGCCGGCAAAGATGATCTGCACGGGCTTGCCCGGGTTGTTCACCAGCCGCTCGAGCCGCTCGACGTCGCTGGCCAGCAGGTCCGCCCGCTTGTACTCGGCAAACCGGCGGGCAAAGCCGATCGTCAGCGCCATCGGGTCCAGCCTGACCGGGGCGGGGGCCTGGCCGCCTTGCCGGCCTCGCTGTGCTTCCTGGCGGGCAACGCATCGCGTGACGTACTCGATCAGCCTGACCTTGAGTATCTGGTGCTGTTCCCAGAATTCCTCATCGTCGATCTTGTCGATGCCCGTCCAGGTCAGGGCGTCGTGCATCCTGTCCTCCCAGTCGATGCCCAGGTGGCGTTCGAACAGCGGCGCCATCGGCACGGCCAGCCAGGACGTGGAATGCACGCCGTTGGTTATGTGCCCTATGGGGACCATGTCCTCTGGCAGTTTCGGCCAGACGCGGCGCCACATGGCCCGGCTGAGGCGCGCGTGGCGGGCGGAGACGGCGTTGCGATACTGGGCCATTTTCAGGCCCAGCACGGTCATGCAGAACGTCTCGCGCTCGTCGTCGGGATCGACGCGCCCCAGCGACATGAAGTCGCGCGGCGAGAGGTCCAGCTCCTCGCGAAGCGGGCCCAGGTTGCGCTCGATGAGGTAGGCGTCGAAGCGGTCGTGCCCGGCCGGGACGGGCGTGTGGGTCGTGAAGACGGTCATGGTGGCGACCTTCTCCCGGACGTCGTTGAAACCCCGCCCCTCGCGCCGCATCATCGACCGCGCCGCCGCAAGGGTCGCGAAAACGCTGTGGCCTTCGTTGAGGTGTATGACGCCCGGGCATATCCCCATCGCCTCGGCCGCCAGCAGGCCCCCGACGCCGAGCACCAATTCCTGGCGGATTCGCACGCGACTGTCGCCGCCGTAGAGGATCGACGTCAGCGCCTGGTCGTCGGGCGTGTTCTCCTGGACGTTGGTGTCCAGCAGGAGCAGCCTGTTGCGCCCGACCTGGGCGGTCCAGACCTCGGCGCAGATTGTGGACTCCCGCGTGCGGACGCGGACTCGCAGCGGCCTGCCATCGGCGTCGACGGCGCGGTTCATCGGCAGCTTGTTTACGTCGGAGACGAAGTAGTCCTCATGCTGCCAGCCGTCCTTGTCGAGGCTTTGGCGGAAATAGCCCTTGGCGTAGAACAGCCCCACCGCCACCAGCGGCACGCCAAGGTCGCTGGCGGCCTTGAGGTGGTCGCCCGCCAGCACGCCCAGCCCGCCGGAGTAGATCGGCAGCGACTCGTGCAGGCCGAACTCGGCTGAGAAGTACAGCACGGGCCTTGCGCCGAGCACGCCGGCGTGCCGGGCGCCCCACGTGTCGCGCATGGAAAGGTACTCGTGCATCCGGTGGAAGGCCAGGCTGACGCGGGCGTCCAGCGCCAGCTCGGATGTCTTGGCCTCCAGCACCCCGGCGTCCAGCCGGTCGAAGAAGTCCACCGGGTTGTGGTTGACCTCCCGCCACAGCGCCGGGTCGAGGTCCCGGAATATCTCGATTACCTCGGGATGCCAGGTCCAATAAAGGTTCCGAGCCAGCTCGCGAAGCCGATCACCGATTTGCATTGCCCTATACTCCCATTGTTGTCGGCCGTAAGACCGCCGGATCACGACCGCCGCCGTCCTTCGGATGATTATAACCGCTTGGCAGGCATCGGCACAGGCCGACAGCGAGCCGTCAAAGTGCCCCAGGCTGCGCCGAATCCGGCCCAGCACAACCTGCGCCGCCCGCGTGTGCTCATATGCCCAGCGCCTTACGGGCGCTGGCAAGGGCCGAGACGGTGAAGATCAGCGGGTAGAGGCGCTCGAAGTACCAGAGCCTGGCGAAGTACAGGCCGATGGGAGCGGCGGGGAAGTCCCGCCCGCCTCGCGTGCGGGTGATGAGCCAGCTTGCCGCGGCGGCGACGGCGGCTTTCAGGCGCTCGGGCGGGATGATTGCGGTCGGCGGCGCGGACGGCGCGGCGGCGGCGGACATCAGGTTCGCCAGGGCGTCGAGGGCCAGGGCGGTTTCCTCGATGGACGGCTCTATCCTGGCGGCGCCGCCGAAGCCGCCGTCGCTTCCCTGGCAGGCGAGCAGGAACTCCGCGCCGCGGCGGATGCACTCGGCAAGGTCGCCGCGCCCGGCGGGCTCCTGCCACATGCGGACAAGCGCCGGCAGCACGCGGGCGGTGCCGTAGACGGGGTTTGATTCGCCGGGCGCGTCCTGGTTGCCGAACCACAGCGGCGTCCACTGGCCTTGGGCGCCCTGGCTGCGGATGAGGAATCTCACGGCCCGTTCGATGCCGGCCTGAACTCGCGGGCGAAGCTCCGGCCCGATGTCGGCCAGCCAGTCCGTCCAGGCCAGCAGGGCGTGGGCGGTCAGGTCGTGGCAGGAGCGGTCGAAGTCAAGCCGGCCCCAGCCGCGGCAGAACGTCGGCAGGCCGCCGTCGCGATTCTGGAGGTCCAGCAGCCAGCGGCATCCCGCGGCCGCGGCGGCGATGCTTTGCGGGTCGTTGGGCGCCAGGCGGGCAAGGGCGCGGAGCGCCCCGGACGTGTCGTCGGCGTCGGGCACGCCGCCGGAGAGGTCCGTCCACGCCCATCCGCCCGGTGCGGCCTGGGTATAGGGGTGCTCGCGGCCGGCCTGGCAGGCGAGCAGCCAGTCCCGCAGGCGGGCGCGCTGGGGCCCGTCGAGCGCATCGTCCGGCAGGGCGTTGACCGACAGCGTGGTCACCCACGTCGCGAGATTGGTGTCGATAGGCCAGGCGCCGTCCGGGCGGACAGTCTCGCGGAGAAATTCCGCGGCGCGGGCGATTACTTCCTCGGCGGGCTTTGACGGCGTGCCGGCGTGGCCGCAAGGGACCCCGAGGCTGCGCAGGGCTGAGAGGCTCATCAGCACAAAGCTCGTCAGCGGGGCCGCCTCGAGGTATCCGCCGCTTGCCGGCTGAATGTCGCGCAGCCTGGCGAGCGTCTTTTTGCGGGCGAGGTTTCGCAGCAGCCGGGCCAGGGGGTTGAGCGTCGGGCGGCGGGCGTGGCGGACCTGGCCGATGGCGATCAACGCCGGCAGGGCGTAGCTGACCACCGGCAGGCGGAGGCGCCGCAGCACAGCGTGGCTAAGCACGCCAAGCTCGAAGGGCAACTGCGCGACGTGCTTCCAGCAGGCCGGCTCCGGCCCCAGCTTGCCGGCGAGGGCGGCCATCGTAAGGATCGGGGCGGAGAACGTCCGGTCGTTTCCGTAGCGGGCCCGAACTGCCGCCGCGATGGCCTCCGGCGCCAGCGAGCCGCAGTGGCGCGCCGCGTACTCCCCGGCCCGCTCGGCCCCCATGGGGCGGGCGTCGTTGCCGGAAGTATCCCCGGCCGACAGCGCACACCAGCACAGCACGGTGGTCGAAAGGTTGGAGCGGCTTGCCACGGTGTCGCCCCATCCGCCGTCGGTGTTCTGGTGGGCCGTCAGCCAGTCCAGTGCCCGGCCGACGAGCCCCGCGCACTGCTGCCCTCCGGCGCCGCGGAGCCCCGATGTCTGGCCAAGGGCAAACGCGGCGACCGCCGTCGACAGCGCACTGCTGGACAGCCAGCCTTCCCAGTGCCCCTCGGCCGTGCGGTGCGAAAGCAGCGCATCGACCGCCGCCGCCAGGGTCTCCCGCAGAGCCGCACCATCGATGTCCGTTTGGGCGTCCATTTTCACAGTGCAGCTTACCCCGGCGGGTCGGACTGTCCAACGCCCAGCCACATTGCTCCAGTGTCGTCCTTTGATGACTCAAGGCATGGGTCGTATAGGTCCTATAAGTCCTATAGGACCTATATCGCATAGGTCGCATAGGTCTTATAGGTCGCGGCCGGTTTCTCTTTTAGTTTCGCGCCGCCTTGAAGATCGCCAGACATCGCTTGAGCAAGGCTTCCATTTCCGCCAGCGGGACCATGCAGGCGGCATCCGACTTGGCGCTGGCTGGGTCGGGGTGGGTTTCGATGAACAGCGCATCTGCCCCGGCCGCCATCGCGGCGCCCGCCAGCATGGGCACAAACTCGACCTGCCCGCCGGAGGCGTCGCCCTGCCCGGCCGGGGCCTGGATCGAGTGAGTCGCGTCAAAAACCACCGGCGCGTACTGCCGCATGATGGGAATCGCGCGGAAGTCGGTTATCAGCCGGTTGTAGCCGAAGCTCGTGCCGCGGTCGGTCAGGATGACCTCGTCGTTTCCGGTTGACCTAACCTTGTCAACGGCGGTCTTCATGTCCCACGGGGCCATGAACTGCCCCTTCTTAATGTTGACCGGCTTGCCCGCCCGCCCGGCCTCCAGGAGCAGGTCGGTCTGGCGGCAGAGGAAGGCGGGGATCTGGAGGCAGTCGAGGACCTGGGCTGCCGGGGCGATCTGGGCGGCTTCATGCACATCCGACAGCACGGGCAGGCCGAGTGTTTTCTTCACGGCCTCGAGCCATTTCAGTCCGGCCTGGAGGCCGGGCCCGCGGTAGCTTGTGCCGCTGGAGCGGTTGGCCTTGTCGTAGCTGGCCTTGAATATGTAGGCGATGCCGAGTGAGCCGCACACGCCGGCCAGGTGTTCGGCCACCTTCATGCACAGGTCAAGACTTTCAGCCACGCACGGCCCGGCTATTACGGCGAGTTTGCCGGATCCGATTGTAACGTTGGCGATATGGCAGACATTTGGCTGGGTCAAGTGAAGTCGCCTCCTTTCCACGGCCAGACGCTTGGGGCGCTTTCCGGCGGGGGGATGAGCAGTTTGATTCGTTGCGGGGCGATGGAGACCTCGATGGGCGTGTTTGGCCCGATATCACCGTCTATCTGGGTTGGCACGGGCTCGGCGGTCTCGAAGCGGACCTTCCGCAGCCGGCGGTAGATCACGTCGCCCTTGAGCGGGTGCATTCGCAGCAGTGTCCATGCGGCGTGGAGCATCAGCGAGCCCCGCTGGTGACAGTGGAAGACCACCAGGTCCAGCAGGCCGTCATCGTAGAGGGCGTCGCGGCAGATTCTAAGCCCCACGGAATATCGCGAGATATTTCCGACGAAAGCCAGGCCGAAGTCGTCGAAAATCTCCTCGCCGTCGGCAGTGATCCGCATTCGGGGAAAGTCGTGCTCCCAGAATGTGCGCCAGATCGGCCAGAAGTAGCTCAGGTGGCTGATGTGCCCTGTTCGGGCGCTCGCCAGCCTCCGAACGACCTCGCCGTCGAAACCCACGCCGATAATGGACATGAAGTTATGCCCGTTGACGATGCCCACGTCGCAGTCGGATATGTGCCCGTGGCGGACGGTACTGAGGATCTCGACCGGGTCTAGCGATAACCTAAGTTCCTTGGCAAGCAGATTTTCCGTGCCGGCAGGGCAGGTGAGGATCGGCACGTCGGTCCCAGCCAGGCCGTTGACGACCTCGTTGACCGTCCCGTCGCCGCCCCAGACCATCGCCAGGCTGGCCTTGCCGACGATCTGCCGGGCGTAGGCCGTGGCGTCTTCCGGAGCGGCCGTGGTGTACTCGACCACGTCGAAGCCCGCCTCGCGCAACAAAGCCGACACCACGGTCAATACGAGCCCATGGTCCCCGTAGCCGCTGTGGGGGTTGACGATTATGTGTATCGGCCTGTCTTTGTCGGTTTGAATCATCGCTGCTCCGAACAGAAGGTCCTAGCTCATAGCTCTCAGGCCTGCCTGCCGGCAGGCAGGTCCTAGGGTGGCGGGCCTCCTGCCGGCTCTTGTCAATAGCCGGCCCCATCTGCCGCCGCGCCCTATGACCTATGACCTAAGACCTATGACCTTCCTCTGGCCCTTGCAACTCGCCTTGCACTTGCCGGCCGAGGCGGTATAATACCCGATTCGCCCGTCCAGGCCAAACGTCCGGCGGGCGTAACGGACGTTTATCCCTTTATCCGATATCCGAGGAGAACCGGAAGATGGAACAGTCCTCGCTGGGTGGCGTCACGGCCATCTGTGCCAAAGAATCGTGGACGCTGGAAGATTACAACCAGCTCCTGCGCGAGTTGTCCGCGGCGAGCGACGCGGTCGGAAAATGCAAGGCGGCCATTTGGGAAATGGAAGGCCGGAACCCCGACCCCAAAGGCGGCGCGGCGCTCAAGATCGGCATTGCCCGCTACATGGCCTGCCGGTTTGCCGAGGCCCTGGAGATCCTGGCCCAGGGCACCGACAACAAGGACAGGCACTACTTCCAGGCCCTGACGCTGCTGCAACTGAGGCAGTACGACAAGGCCATCGCCGAGTTCGAGCGGGCTAAAGATCGCGGCATGGAAGCATCGGCGTGCGAGCTTCGGATCGTCGAGGCGCTGGCCCTTGGCGGCAAGCTCAACGAGGCCCAGAAGGCCCTTGGCAAGATCAAGTCCGTTCCGGGCGACTCTGCCGACATGCTCTACCTGGCCGGACTGATCGCCGAGCTTCGCGGCTTCGCCGACCAGGCGGTCGAATCGTACGTCAAGGCCCGCGAGAAGGACCAGTCGCACGTCTCGGCCACGTTCCGCCTGGCGTACCACTACGACCTGCACGGCAACGAAGACGAGGCGATGGAGCTGTATCACCAGTGCGTGGCCCATCCGCCGGTGCATGCCAACGCGCTGTTGAACATGGCGGTTCTCCACGAGGACGCCGGCGAGTACGACAAGGCCTGCCAGTGCTTGCGGCGGATCCTTTCGACAAACCCCGCCCATCCGCGGGCCAGGCTTTTCCTCAAGGACGCCGAGGCCTCCAAGTCAATGTACTATGACGAGGACCAGGCCCGGCGCATGGCCAAACGCAACGCCGTGCTGGACATCCCCGTAACCGATTTCGAGCTGTCGGTGCGGGCGAGGAACTGCCTCAAGAAGATGAACATTCGCAACCTCGGCGACCTGGTGAAGACCACCGAGCAGGATCTGCTGGGGTACAAGAACTTCGGCGAGACGAGCCTCAAGGAGATCAAGGACATGCTGTCGGCCAAGAGCCTGAGACTTGGCCAGGCCCTCGAAGAGGGCAGCGATCTGGCCGACCTGGCGGCGCCCCACCCGCCCAGCGTGTCAAACGACGGCGTCCTGGCCACGTTGCTGGATCACGTCGAGTTTTCCATCCGCGTACGCCGGGCCCTGGAAAGCCTCAGTATCACGACCCTCGGCGAACTGATCGCCAAGACCGACGCCGAACTGCTGGGCTGCAAGAACTTCGGACAGACCAGCCTTAACGAGGTCCGGCAGCGCCTGGCGGAGTACGGCCTGAGCCTGCGGGAAACGAATTAGTAGCCGGTAGTCCCGGCGCGCCGGGATAGCCAGTAGCCAGTAGCCGGTAGCCGGGAAAGGAATAGTCTCGGCAATGGCAACAGCCTTTGCCTTTGGAGCCTGCCTGCCTGCCGGCAGGCAGGTGCGGCGCCTCGTCCCGGCGCGCCGTGACTTCGCAAACCACGGCGCTCGTCTGCCGGCAATGATTCGGTGAATTGGGTGCCATGCTTCCGTCTTAGGAAGCATGTCCCCGCGGTAAGGGACTCTCTCCTATGGACCGGAAAGACATCCAGCCAAGTACCGGGATAAGTAACCCGGCTGCTTCGCGAGCCGACG
>CAYOBS010000165.1:0-8127 GCA_964402305.1 uncultured Planctomycetaceae bacterium
TGCTCGTACTGCTCCTGCGTTACCTCGAAGGCCCCCATGTAGAACGGCTTGCTGATGGTCACCTCGTGCTGCTGGCCTTCACTGCTGCCTCGGCCCACCTCCGTGGCAGGCGAGCCCATCATGAACTTGCCGGCCGGAATGAGCACCAGCCGCATCTTCACGTTGTTGCCAAGGTCGAGGACGGTTTCCGGCCAGTGGCGCTGGCCGGCCGTGTAATACCAGATGCCGCCGGCCGCAAGACAGGCCACGATGACGGCGATGCCGGCCTTGGTTCGACGGCTGACTTTCCTGGCTTTTTTGTCAACCACCTTGCCCACCACTTTGTCCACCGCGTCGCCCATGGGTCAGGCCTCAAAGTGGAATTGCCTCCCTCATCACGTGATTCCGAAATCGATCGCGCATGGCCTCTTCATCAATCACATCCACCCTTATGTTCAAAAGCTCGCGAAGGTCCATGATCAGCCCGCCGTGGTCCAGCAGCGACCGGCCGGGCTCAAACCGCACTATGAGATCCAGGTCGGAGCCATCTTTGGCGTCGCCTCGCGCCACCGAACCGATAATCCGCACGTCATGGGCACCGTATCGCCCGGCGATTTCCAGGATCGCATCCCTCCTGCCGCGGATGTCTTCACGAGTAAACATACTGTCATCTTACTGCCGAAGCAGGCGAAACTCCAGCCTTCCGGCACGGGAATGGCCGACATTCTTGCCACGGGTGACGAGGATATGCTCACGTTGAAACGCCATAAGGACGTGGTGATCGTCGGTCCGACGGACTCTCATCGCCGATTGCCGCGACAGACTGCCTTGAAACCGCGGCCATTTGCGGGCATTATCTGCTATTATCGCGCCGAGGCCGTGCGTGCGCTATGGCCCCGGCTGTCCACTAATACTTGAGGAGCATCATGGCAAACGCGTTTTACACGACACCGAGGCCCGTCAACGAGCCCGTATTGGAATACCGGCCCGGCAGCCCGGAGCGGCAGACCCTGAAGGACCGTCTGGCTGAACTGGCCGGCGAGCAGATCGAAATCCCGCTGATCATCGGCGGAAAGGAAGTCCGCACGGGCAAACTCGGCAAGTGCGTCATGCCCCACGATCACGGGCACGTGCTGGCGACCTACCACATGGCCGGCGCCAAGGAAGTCCAGATGGCGATAGAGGCCGCCATGGCCGCCCGGAAAGACTGGGCCGCCATGGACTGGCAGGACCGGGCGTCGGTGTTCCTCAAGGCAGCCGATCTGCTGAGCGCGCCCTGGTGGAGGACGCTGCTCAACGCCTCGACCATGCTTGGCCAGAGCAAGAACGCATTCCAGGCCGAGATCGACGCCGCCTGCGAACTGGCGGACTTCTTCCGCTTCAACTGCCACTACGCCACCGAGATATACCGCACCCAGCCTGACTCGCCCCGCGGGATGTGGAACCGGCTGGAATACCGCCCGCTCGAGGGCTTCGTCTTCGCCGTCACGCCGTTCAACTTCACCTCGATAGCGGGCAACCTGTCCAGCGCCCCGGCGATCATGGGCAACGTCGCGGTCTGGAAGCCGGCGTCGTCGTCGGTCTACTCGGGCTGGTTCCTTATGAACCTCTTCAAGGCGGCGGGCCTGCCGGCGGGGGTGATCAACTTCCTGCCAGGCGCGGGCCGGGCCGTTGGCGATCCGGTGCTGGCCAGCGTGTACCTCGGCGGGATTCACTTCACCGGCTCGACGGGCGTCTTCCAGCAGATGTGGAAGACCGTCGGCGAGAACATCGCCAAGTACCGCTCGTACCCGAGGATCGTCGGCGAGACGGGCGGCAAGGACTTCATCTTCGTCCACGCCTCCGCCGACCCGGCCGAGACGGCCACCGCCATGGCGCGCGGCGCGTTCGAGTACCAGGGCCAAAAGTGCTCCGCCGCCTCGCGGGCGTACATTCCCGACACGCTCTGGCCCGCGGTCCGCGAGCATCTCGCCGCCGAGCTTGCCGGGCTGAAGATGGGCCCGCCGACGGACTTCACCAACTTCGTCAACGCCGTAATCGACCGGTCCGCGTTCGACAGCATCAGGCAGTATATCCACCTCGCCGAATCCAGCCCGGACGCGGAGATAATCCTTGGCGGCAAGTGCGACGACTCGGTCGGCTACTTCATCGAGCCCACGGTCATCCTCACCCGCAAGCCGGACTTCAAGACCATGGTCGAGGAGATATTCGGGCCAGTGCTGACGATCTACGTCTACCCGGCCGATGAATACGAACAGGCGCTCGAACTGTGCGACCGGACCTCGCCGTACGCCCTGACCGGCGCGATCTTCGCCCGCCAGCGCGAGGCGATAGTCCGCGCCGCCGAGGCCCTGGCCAACGCGGCCGGAAACTTCTACATAAACGACAAGCCGACCGGCGCGGTCGTCGGGCAGCAGCCCTTCGGCGGCGCGAGGGCCTCCGGCACCAACGACAAGGCCGGCAGCGTGCTGAACCTGCTGCGTTGGGTGAGCCCTCGGACCATCAAGGAGACGTTCGTCCCGCCGACCAGGTGCGGCTATCCCTTCATGGAAGGCCAGTGACAACGTATACGGGAGAGGATATATGATCGAATACGAGCTGGGCGTTATCGGCGTCGGCAACATGGGCGAGGCGATCCTCCGCGGCGCGATCCGCAAGGACTGCATTGGGCGAAACGCCGTCGTGGCCTACGACCCCGTCCGCAAGCGCGAGCAGGTCCTGGCGATGGAGTTCGGCATCCTCTGCGCCGAGAACAACCTCATCCCCGGCGCCTGTCCGCGCATCCTGCTGGCCGTCAAGCCGCAGATGATGAAGACCGTGCTGGAGGAAATCCGACCCGTCGTCCGGGAAGATGCGACGATCATCTCCATCGCCGCCGGCATAACCACCGCCTACATCGACGAGCACCTTGGCGGCAGGGGCCACATCGTCCGGGCAATGCCGAACACGCCGATGCTCGTCGGCTGCGGCGTCACGGCCGTGGCGCGCGGGCCTCGATCCACGCCCGAGGACGTCCACTGGGCGCAGCGCCTCTTCGCCGCCAGCGGCCTGGCCATCGTCATGGAAGAAAACCTCATGGACGCCGTGACGGGCCTGTCAGGCTCCGGGCCGGCGTACCTGTTCTACCTCGTCGAGGCGATGACCGCCGCCGGCGTGGCCGAGGGAATCGACCCCGACGTCGCCGCCATGCTCGCCACCCAGACGTGCATCGGCGCCGGCAAGCTCCTGGCCGAGACGAAAAAGCCGGCCGAGCAACTTCGCGCCGCCGTGACCACCCCAAACGGCACCACCGAGCGCGCCATCACGATAATGGAATCCGCCGGCGTCAAGGCAAAGATAATCGAGGCCATCCGCGCCGCCGCCGCCAGAAGCAGGGAACTGGGGCGGTAGTGACGTGGTAGCCGGTCGCCAGTAGCCGGGAACAGCAAACGGCGGAACCCGGAACCTGGAACCCGGAACCTGGAACCCGGAACCCGGAACCTGGAACCAGGAACCAGGAACCAGGAACCTGGAACCTGGAACCAGGAACACGAGGTTCTGGCCCCGAGGCCTGCTCGCTTCAGCGAGCAGGGCAGTTGTAGCCTGAAGCCTGAAGCCTGAAGCCTGAAGCCTTCTTCTTCTACTTCGCCAGAAACTCCTCATACGCTCCGCCGAGGAGGTTGCGGACGCCGCGGCGGGCCTCATCATCCGTGGGCCTCCAGCCGGCCTGGAAGAGGAGCCTGTACTTGTCGGCAAGCACGTCGGCGACGACGGCGCGGGTGTGGCTCCACTTGTAGATGAGCTGGTCCAGCACGCGGGCGTCGGAGTGGTTGGCGGTGAAGTTGGCGCCCAGAAGCTCCAGGCGCATCTTGGTCATCTCCTCGATGATGCTCGGGGTGTTGCAGAACCACCAGCAGCCGAACAGGTGCAGGTTGCCGAACTTCCGCGCGCAGACGCACAACTCGTGCTGGTTGACCCGGCTGAGCATGGTCACGAGGAACTTGATGTCCGGGTTTTCGGCGCAGAGGTTCTGCACGGCGGATACGTCCGCGACTCCGACCGCGTCGCCGCCGTCGCCGAGGGCGGGGTTGGCGCGCCTGCGGGTGCCGATCATCATCGCGATCGGCAGGCCAAGCTCGCGGGCGGCCGGGATTATGACGTTGCTCAAAACGCGCCCGCGGGGCTGGTCGGTCGGGTATGCGAAGTCCGACGGCAGGCTCACGGCCAGGTAGACGGGCTTGATCTTTTTCGCCCAGTCGGCCAGGAATCGCCGGGCCTCTTTGAAGCTGCGGGCCTCGTCGAAGCTGTCGGCCTCGAGCGTGGCGGCGGTTTCGTAGCCGGCGGCAGTCATCATCCCGGCCGCGGCGGGCCAGTTGGACACCAGCGCGTCGATGCGCAGGGCGGGCTTGAGCAGTTCATGCTGGGGCCGGCCCGCTCTCCAGTGCTCGACCTCGGCCGGCTGGAAGGGATCGTTGGTCATCACCGCGTAATCCAGCCCGGCCAGCTCGAAGACCTTCACGAGATAGCTCTCGGTTTTCTGCTGGGCGAACCACTTGCGGATGCCGGCAAGGTCGCGCCCGCCGATATCCAGGCCGAGCTTGTTGAGCGTGGTGATCACGCCGCGCGCGGCCTCGGACAGCGCCCCGCGGCGCAGGAATACGTGCTCCCAGACCAGGTCGGCCTGCCGGGCCTTGGGCATCTTCCGGAAGTCCGCGGGCGTCAGGCCGCTCGGGGCCATCGTGAACAGCTCAGCCACAAGGTAGTGGTAGGTGAGCATCTCGTCGACGTTCCATAGCAGCAGGTTGCCATGGCTCGGCGGGAACAGATGGGTGTGGATGTCGGTTATGGTCGCGTCGGCGACGGCCTTGCGGACGGTCGAATCCAAAGTCGCGGGATCGGTCAAGACTGTCATCGGCGTCTCCTTGTTGGCACTTGGCCGCGACAAGATAACAGGGGCGTTGCTGAATGTTCAATGCTCAATGCCGAAGGCTTGCCGCCTTGGCGGCGCAAAAAAGTCCCCGGCCGTGACCGGGGACGCAGAGTTTCGTATGCGGCGGCGACTACTTCGCCGGGGCCGCCTTCATGTCGTTGGCCTCGGGCAGGAAGTCATCGTCGGTCAGGCCGGTGTTGAAGCGGACGTTCTCGAACACGTATCGGCTGGAAAGCTGCTTGTCCCAGTCGTAGCCCTCGATGCAGATCGGCACGAGGAATTCCAGGTCGATGTAGAGGACGGTCTTCCAGGCCGGGTAGTTGTCGGCGGCGGGCAGGTACCGTTCCAGGACGATAGTCTTTCGGCCGGCGACTTCGGCGAATCCGCCGAAGGCTTCCTTGAGATGCTCGGCGTCGCGTGCTTCGCAGTAGACCTTGATGAGGTCTTCCATGCCTTTGCGGAAGCCGAAGAGGTTCACCGGGCGAAGCGTGTTGCGCATGGCCTCGGGGCCGTCGGGCTTGCGCGAGACGGCCCCGCCGGCCAGCATGAGGAGGAACTTGTTGGCCGGGCGGACCAGCATGTTGTTGTCGTTCTTGCCCTCGACGTACAACACCCGGTCGCCGAGCGGCGCGTTTCGCGTCCAGTGCATGGCCACGCTGAAGGGCGATTCCTTGTACTTGACCTGGACTTCCTGCTCGGCCCCGAGCACTCCGCTGATCCGCTCCTGCTTGATGAGCGTGCAGGTGTAGTCGTGGTAGGTCCGGTTGTAGTGGTCCAGGCAGTACTTCAGCAGGGCGATGTGGTCGGTCTTGGCCAGGTCGACAACCTTGCGGGCGGCGGCCTTGGGGTCGGCATCCCGGCCCCTGGCGATTACGACGCGGCTGCCGGTGTCGACGGAAATGCACTGGATGCAAAAGAGGCCAACCAGCAAGAGCCCCACTAGATACCGGACCCTGCGGTTGGAAGGACGAAGCACTTGCTTCAAAGACATTCTAATACCTCGGTCTGTTGGACTCCGCGTCACGCGACCGACAAGCTTTTTGGCAAGGATCAGCCAAAGAATCAGCCAAAAAGCCGGGCACAAAACTGTGCAAAAAAACTTTTTCGCTACCGGTGTTTATCGGCATTTGGCTGTCGAAAAATCAGCACGTTTCTTTGCGGGCAAGAATTAAACGCCACACGGCGCCTTGCCTTAACCCGGCCAGCCCGGAAGCCCAGTTAAGTGGAAAAGGATACATGGGTTGGGGGCGCCAATTCAAGATTTTTTTATATTTTTTATGTCGTCGTCGGCCGGCCCGGCCGACAGCCAGCGGCGGCTGTCGGCAATGCCGTGCGTAATGAGCCTTGACGCCGGGGGGCGATGCGGCTATTTTCAAGGCCCGCGGCACGGGCCGTTTGGGCCTGGATATGTATTTAAGTCTTTGCTATTGGAGCGATAATGAATCTTGTCACCGGCGCCAGCGGCCTGTTGGGCAGTCACATCGTCGAGAAGCTCATCGCCATGGGCGAGCCCGTGCGGGCCCTGGTGCGGCCAGCCAGCGACACGCGCCTGCTGGATCAGTGGGGCGTCGAGAAGGTTCCCGGAGACATCACGGCCCCCCAAAGTCTCGTCGAAGCCATGAAGGGCGTTCAGCGGGTCTACCACGTCGCCGCCCAGGTGGGCGACTGGGGCCCGTGGGAGCGTTTCGTGGCCGTAACCATCGAAGGCACGGGGAACATGCTCGAAGCCGCCCGGCGGGCGAAGATCGAGCGGTTCCTGCACGTCAGCAGCATCTCGGCCTACGGCCATCCCGACGGCGAGGGAATGGTGCTTGATGAGTCGGCCCCGCTGGGCGTGAACCTTCACAGGTGGAGCTACTACAGCCGGGCCAAGGTCGAGGCCGAGAAGATGGTATGGCAGGCCCACAACAAGGGCGACGTGCCCGTAACGGTGGTCAAGCCGAGTTGGCTTTACGGCCCGCGGGACCGCGCGAGCATGCCCCGGCTGATCCGCGCGATCCGCGCCGGCAAGGCCAGGCTCATCGGCGACGGCACCAACCGCCTGAACCTCACCTACGCCGGCAACGAGGCCGAGGGGTGCATCCTGGCGGCCACGAACGAAAAGGCCCTCGGCCAGGCGTATAACCTCGCAAGCGATGGGGTAATACAGCAGCGCGAGTACATCAATAAGATCGCCGAGCGCCTGGGCTGCCCGCCGGTTACCGGGAAGGTTCCCTACCGCGTGGCCCGCGGCGCCGCATTCCTGATGGAACTCTTCGGCCACGCGCTTGGCCGCAAAAAGCCGCCGCTGGTGACGCGGTACTCGGTCTGGCTGATCGGGCGGAAGTGCTTTTTCTCAAGCGAGAAGGCCCGTCGCGAGTTGGGCTGGCAGGCCACGGTCGGCTATGACGAGGGAATACGCCTGTCGGTGGAATGGTGCCTCAAGAACGCCGGAGGTCAGGTCTGACGGTTACAGCGACGCCCTGACCTCGGTCAGCAGGGCTTCCATGTTCAAAGGCTTGGCCAGGCAAGCGCGGGCGCCGCAATCGATTATCCTCTGGACGTTTTCCGGCGAGGGATAGGCCGTCATCGCCAGCACATCCGTCTGCCTTGTGGATTCCTGCGTCTTTATCAGCCGGCACACCTCGTAGCCGTCCATGCCGGGCATGCGCAGGTCAAGAATCACCACGTTGGGCTTGAGGGTCGCGACGATAGCCCCGGCCATGAAGCCGTCGTGGGCCTCGACGACCTCGCATTCCGGCAGTGCGGCCTTGATCGCCCAGGCTATCAATTGCGTGATGGCCGGCTCATCGTCGACTATGACCACGCGGCTTGGAACGCTATCCAACTCGGCGGGAATGGGCATCTTGTGTTTGCGGAGGAACGTAACCAGATCGTCCGTCGCCACCCGCCGGTGCCCGCCAGGCGTCCGGTGAGCCTTGAGCAGATTCTGGTCGATCCAGTTGGCAATCGACCCGGGATCCACGTGCAGCATCCGTGCTATGCCGAATGTAGACAGGTTCCTGCCCATCGATTCAGTTCTCATCACGTGAAGTTCCAGATACTTCACCACTATACTGGTTATTATAACCCTGAAACTCGGAAATAGGGGAAGAAAGTTTAAGGGAATTTAGATTATTCCGATTTTGCCGGGAAGAAGGAAGAAGAAGGAGAAGAAGAATTTAACCTGCCTGCCGGCAGGCAGGCGCAGAGAGCCTGGCGCGGGCTTCGCCCGCAACCCAATTGCGGATTGCGGATTG
>CAYOBS010000166.1:0-8110 GCA_964402305.1 uncultured Planctomycetaceae bacterium
GTAAGAAGAAACGGAAGAAGAAGCCTGTTTCTTCTTCTCTTACTTTCTTCTCTGCGATCTCTGCGTGCTCTGCGTTGAATCGCTTCTTCTTTTTGTTTCTTCTCTACTGGCCCTTGGACAGGTCGAGGCAGAGCATCTTGGACTGGTCCCGGATAATGAGCTTCGAGCCGCACAGGCTCAGCGGCCCCCAGATTTCCTTGCCGCCAAGCAGGCCCTCGATCTTGCCGACTTCCTTATAGCCGTCCGGCGAGAGCTCCACCAGGTGCAGCGAGCCGCGCTTGCCCTCGATGATGTAGAGCATCCCATCGACCAGCAGCGTGTGCCCGCGCTCGAAGTTGGGCTTCTCACCCGTCTGCCAGAGGACCTTGCCGTCGAGGTCCACGCACATCAGGCCCTCGACGAGGGACTCGTTGGAGTTGCCGTTGATGTACAGGTGGTCCTTGTACAGCAGGGCGGGGTTCATCTGGCTGTTGATCTTGTCGTTTCGCCAAAGCTCTTTTGCCTGCCACTTCCCGTCCGCCTGGGAGACCTTGATCATGACCGTCCCGGCCTTGTATCCGCCGGTAATCACCACGCGCCCGTCGCCGATGCTCGTGACGTTGGGGATGGAGATCTTGCACGTCCAGCCGCTGAAGTTCCAGAGCTTCTTGCCGGTGGCGGCGTCGACGGCCGAGGCGCCGTCCGCATTGACGATGATCGCCTGATCCACCCCGCCGATATTCGCGACGATCGGCGAGACGTAGTGGGCGTCGCCGACACGTTCGCTGCGCCAGCGTTCCTTGCCGGTAGCCTTCTCCAGCGCCACCAGGCCCGCCTCGGCAGTCTGAGGGGCGATTATAATCACGTCCCTGTACAGCAGCGGCGACTGGGAATAGCCCCACATCGGGAGCTTCACGCCCTCGCCGAAGTCCTTCATGATGTTCTTCGACCAGACCGGCTTGTGCGTCTGCTTGTCGATGCAGCAGACCTGCCCGAAGCACCCGACCGTGAAGATGTACTTGTCGTCCACGGTCGGCACGCTGCGAGACCCGTCGTGCGAGACCTTGCCCGGGGCCGGGTACGAGTACGACCACTCATCCTTGCCGGTGGCAAGGTCCAGGCAGCGGAGCACATCGCCGCGCCCGGCGTTGCGGTCGAGGATGTAAACCTTGCCGTCCTGGATGGCAGCCCCGCCGTAGCCGGCCCCGACCTCGGTCGTCCAAACGACCTTGGGCCCGCCGCCAGGAAATGTCCGCGGCAGGTTCTTTTCGGCCGAGATGTTCGTCCGGTCCGGCCCGCCGTACTGCGGCCAGTCCGCCGCCAGGCAAGCAGTCGCCATCAACGCACAAGCACACAGTATCCAGGAAGCCTTGGACATAGTCTCTCTCCGGAAGAAATCAGCGCAGACAAACACGCCGAGCGCACGCGCCCGACGCATTTGCGTTTCCATGTATAAGGGGCTTCCCGCGCGCCGCGGGCAGCTTACCAGCGGCGCCCGCCGCCGCCGCCGCCACCACCGCCGCTGCCGCCACGGCTGCCGCCGCGGCCACCACCGCCGCTGCCGCCACGGCTGCCGCCGCCGCCGCCATAGCCGCCGCCGCCGCCGCCACCGCCCGTCTTGGGGCGAGCTTCATTGACGTTCAGCACCCGGTCATCCAGCTCCTTGCCGTTGATCGCGGCGATTGCCGCCTGGGCCTCGTTCTGGTTCGGCATGGTCACGAAAGCGAACCCTCTAGGCCGGCCGCTGTCGCGATCAGTGGGAACATGAACTTCTTCCACTTCACCGTGCTCCGCGAAAAGATTGCGGAGCGCATCCTCCATCGTGTTGTAGCTGAGGTTTCCGACGTAGATCTTCATCAGTCAAGCAATCCTAAAATGCGCGATTCCTCATGGCGTCCTATGGACGTTGGAATCACGATCCAATATGACAGGCCAGCTCCGGTCGCCAGCCAACGTCAGAAATAATACACTACGCGAGCACAAAAGAAACGGAATTATTTGCCGTGGGAAGAGATATTTGTTGTTATGGCCCACGGGCTATGACCTTGTTGCCCCGGCAGAGGACGGTGTAAATGCCTGACCAACCGAAGGACATCCCGGCCCGCGTCAGGCCGGCATGGGACGATTATTTCATGGAGGTCGCCGCCGCGATCGCCAAACGCGCCACGTGCAGCCGCGGGCGAAGCGGGTGCGTGATCGCCCGCGACCGGCAGATTCTGGTCACCGGCTACGCCGGCTCGCCGCCGGGGTTCCCGCACTGCGACGATGTCGGCCACGAGATGAAGAAGGTCCTCCACGAGGATGGATCGGTCACCCAGCATTGCGTGCGGACGATCCACGCCGAGCAGAACGCGATCTGCCAGGCCGCCAAGCTGGGCATCCCGCTGGCGGGGGCCACGCTCTACTGCCGCATGACGCCGTGCAGACCCTGCGCGATGCTGATAATCGCCGCGGGGATAGTCCGCGCCGTCTGCGAACTGAAGTATCACGCCGGCAGCGACAGCGAGGCGCTATTCGCCAAGGCCGGCATCGAGGTCGTCTTCAAGCATGACGAGGTCCTGCCATACGGCGATCAGTAGAGGCCGGGCTTGGTGCAGCGTTCGGGGAGTGTGGGCCGGTCAGCTCATGGCGGGGGAAGGCGGAAAATCATTCGCCCGACATAATTTTTTTGAAAATTTTCTCGGTAAATATCCGATGAGATTTGTACAATGAGTGTTGAAAGTAGCCGGTCCCAGTTGGCCGGTTTCTTCAATGGACAGGAGTTCCTGTCGGCCCCGGCTTCGCGCCGGGGTTTTTTTATGGGAAAGTCACCACCGCCTTGAGTTTCTCGGCCAGGACGAGATAAGAGGGGTTGTCCCATCGCTGGTGGACTTCGGACCAGCCTACCGGATAAGCGGCCAGATCAGCCAGTTCCAGGCCGGCAACAACGCGAGACTTACGAACGAAATCCACCCGGGACGGAAAGAGTCTTGCGACAGTGGAAGGCTGGCGGTTCTGGACGGCGCGAGCGCCAAAACTGGACAGCCCCTCGTGTCGGAACTTCTGGTAGACTGCCTGCAATTCCTTGTCTTCGCGTCTGCCACGGCTTTCGGCGATGACACGTGCGACATTCGCTCGCCATGGGCCCGGAATCCATCTTGGCCCGCAGACTAGGCTAAGAAGCTGACTTAGCGAAACATTGTAAGGATTCAACGGAATGAACAGATGGTCGCGAAACCTGTCTTTGTTTATGACAACCGCGTACAAACGAACGCGGAGACATCGAAACAACTGGTTCAAGTCTTCGTAGAACTTTTGTCGCCTCTGCGGGTCGCGCAGAAAGCCGAAGTCCCCTTCCCATTGCCGGATGTGCCGCGAATGAAGAACGGCGTCCGGCTGGAGCCCATGGGCCTTCTTTAACCTCCTGACCCGCGGAACGAGAGTCTTGGCATAATACTTCTCGCCTACAAGAAGGCCCAGAAGCGCAAAGACCGGAAACTTCGGGTCGACGTTCGCCATGTCATGTGTGCCGGATTCATCTATGAACAACAGATAGTTACTCACGGATCCCATAGGTCGTTCCCTTCGCGGCACCGCCTTGCAATTCTCTGCCAAAAATGATATCACAAGTGCCGTTTCTCAGCCAGTTCGGATTGGATCGAGGTTCGGGAAGACCTGCGGTTCTTTGGGGCTTGGCGGGTGTTGAAGAATCCGGGCCGGCATGTGCTGGGTCCCGTTCGGCGAGTAAGGGCGTTATTAAGACGGCTTCCTATCTGGAGACGGCGAGATGAACGGCAAAACGTGGCGGTTGTTCGGGATCGGCGTGGTGGTCGGCCTGGCATGCTCGTGGGCTATGGCGGCCGGCGAGGCGGCGGGCAAGGCGGACGCCGACGGGTTCGTCAGCATCTTTAACGGCAAGGATCTGACCGGCTGGGACGGCGACGCGGACTTGTGGTCGGTGGTTGACGGAGTGCTTCGCGGGCAGACCACCAAGGAGCGCGCGGCCCAGGGCAACACGTTCTGCATCTGGCGGGGCGGCGAGCCGGGGAACTTCGTGCTGAAGATCAAGTTCCGGTACACCAACGGCAACAGCGGCGTGCAGTACCGCAGCGTTCAGGCGCCCGCCAAACCCGGGGCGAAGAACCGGTGGGTCATGAGCGGCTGCCAGATGGAGGTGCGCGAGTTGGGCGGCAAGGTAAACGGCCTGTACAAGATCGGCGGCATGTACATGGAGAAGGCTCCAGGCGGCTACCTCACCGCCTTTAGCGAGTTCGTGGTCGTCGAGGGCGACAACGGCAAGGTGACGAGGAACGTGATCGGCCAGGTCTGCGACAGCGATCTGCTGGACAAGGGCGGGCTATACCAGGAAAAGGGCTGGAACGAATACGTGCTGGTCTGCATGGGCGACTATGTCGAGGAGTACGTCAACGGCCAGCTTGCCAGCGCGTACATCGACAGCCGCAAGCAAGGGCGGGCCCTGTCGGGCCTGATCGGCCTGCAGATCCACGCCGGCGGGCCGATGATTGTGGAGTTCAAGGACATCAAGCTCAAGACCCTGCACGAGAACTACGGCGAGGCGGTGCTGCTGGCCAACGGCAAGGACCTGACCGGTTGGAAGGCCTCCAGCGACGCCCTGAAGGACACCTTCTCCGTGGCCGGCGGCGGCGCCATCGCATGCAAGGGCAAGCCGGCGGGCTACATCCGGACCGAGGCCCAGTACACCAACTACGTCCTGCGGCTGCAGATGCGCCACCACGTCAAGTGCAACGCCGGCGTGCTTGTGCGGGTCCACGGGCAGGACAAGGTCTGGCCTGACTCCATCGAGTGCCAGGGCCAGAAGGATGACATGGGCGACATCTGGAACATTGGGCAGTTCCCGATGAATGTCGATCCGGCCCGGACCAAGGGCCGGCAGACCGTCAAGCTCCATCCGACCAACGAGAAGCCCGTCGGGCAGTGGAACAACTACGAGATCTACCTCAACAAGGGCGACCTCGTGATAAAGGTCAACGGCCTGGTCCAGAACACCGCGACGCAGTGCAAGGAAATGCCCGGTTACATCGCCCTTCAGTCCGAAGGCGGCGCGCTGGATTACCGCAACATCGTCCTTATCCCCATCCTTGACGCGAAGCCCGCCGAGGCGGGGAAATAACGATCACTCGTTGGCGGGGAGCGTCTTGGGGGCCGTGGGGGCCGCGGGCTTGGAGGCCGGGAGCTTGGTGGCTGTTAGCTTCGCCGCCGGTGGAGGCGGGGTAACGGCCAGCTTGACGTTGGCGCACATTCCGCCGCCGATGGTGAAGGCGCCGGTGAAGGTTGTTCCATCCGGCCAGGCCAGCACGAGCTTTGGCACGCGGGCGGTGTTGTCGATGCTCCAGCCGCGATCCCACCCGCGGATGCTGACCAGAGTGCGGTCCAGCAGCGAGGCGGGCAGCTTTTGGGCCGGGTTGGACTTGAGGTTGCCGGCCTTGGCGGCCTGGAAGAACTGCTCGGCGTCGGTGAAACTCTGGCCCTGGCTGGCGGCGCGGGCCAGGAAGCTCGTCAGCGTCGCCGCATCCGCCTTGATGTAGATGTCCCTGGTCGGGTTGTCAGGCAGGGCCAGCCACCATTGGCGGTACTTCTGCTCGAACACCTTGACGTTGCTGCCGAACCGCGTTTTGAACGACACCTGCCAGTCCGTTCCCGCCGAAATGTCGGCTATGAATCCGGAGAAGCTCCTGCGATACTTGCCGTTCTCGGCGTGAACCAGGAAATGGACCATGGACCATGCCTGGTCGTAGTTTATGTGTACGCGGTCGCTGTCGGACTTGCCCTCTTGGCCCTTGGGGCCGTCCTTGGGCTTGTCCTTCTCCGCCTGCTTCCGCGCGAAGGCGCCTTGCCAGTCGTCACCGGACATCACGAGGAAATCCGCCAGCGGCGTGATCCTGTCTTCCTTGATGTACCCACGGACGGCCACGAGCCGGCCCTGGGGGATCGTCCCGGTGACGAACCCGTCGCCCGTCCAGATTCCCAGGCCGAAGTACTCGGCCAGGCCCTCGTCGACCCATACCGGCAATTGCCCGCCGATGACCATGTGGGCGAACTGGTGGAAGCCCTCGTGCTGGACGGTGTGCCACAGGCTCAGGCTCGGCTGGCTGCCGGCCAGCGCCATCAGCACGCCGCCCCCCCGGCCGCCGCTGAACTGCCCGGAGCTGCCCGGCACGCCGCCGGCGGCGTGGTAGTCCTCGGACCGGCTGTAAAGATAGAACGGCAGCCGGCTGCGGATAACCCCGCCAAAGCCCTTTGTGCGGAGGTAGTATTCCTCCGCCATGGCGGTCATGCGCGCGGAGGCCTCGGCCACGACGTCATCCCCCAGGTCGGTGTGGATGACGTAGTACCGCGAGGGGTACGCCTTTAGCTTCCCGGGAGTCGGCGCGGCAGCCTCGGCGGCCTTGGCATCCTTGGGATTGCCGGTGCCCTCGCCGGTCCCGGCGCGCCGGGAGCCGGCCGCCCCCGCCGCCATGATGCACACGAAGGCGGCTGCCACTGAGATCGTTCGCTTATTACGACGGAACATCCACACATCCTCGCTCGGCCCGCTACAGAGGGTTTGCCGTTCAGCCGGCACCTGCGCGAAGTCGGCATCATATGTCATTTTCCCTGCGCCGTCCAGCCAAACGCGAGCTTTTGTCAAACGCGAGCTTTCACGGGCGGCAGCATACTTCCGGTGAAGTTTTTCACGGAGGTTTTCCGATATGGCAAGTGCCCGTCATTGTCCGTCGGCGAGGGCAAATGCGAAGACGGACTCGCCATTGCGCACATAGCCAAGAGGAGACGAACGGATGAAGCAAAGCACAGCAGCCCTTGCGGCGTTTGCCGTGGTTTGTTGCCTGTCGGCGGGCGCGGCCAGGGGGGCCGAGGATGCGAATGTGCCCAAGCGCGTGGCGGCGCTGGAGCAGCAGGTCGGGCAGTTGATGGAGCTGGTAAAGGCACAGGCACAGGCGCTCCAGGCCGCCCAGCAGAGCAACAGTGAACTGAAGGCCAAGATCAGCGACGTTGACTGGACGGCCGCCAAAGCCGCGGTCATGAAGGACGCCGACAAGAGAAGCGACACGCGGCAGAACATCTGGGCCAACCTTGACGTGCAACTCTACGGGAAGATCAAGACGGACGCCGCGTATGACACGGCGCGGACCGACACGGGCAACTATGCCCGCTGGGTGGAGCACGAGAGCACCAACCGCGACGACCATCAGTTGAACATCACCGCCAACGAGACCCGCCTGGGCCTTCGGTTCAGCGGGCCGAACGTCGGCGAGGCCAAGACGAGCGGCCTGGTTGAGTTCGACTTCTTCGGCGGCGGGGCGGAGAACAAGGCCACCCCCATGATGCGCCACGCCTACATGCAAATGGACTGGGCCAATCTCGGCCTGAGCCTGCTGGCCGGGCAGACGTGGGACGTGATCTCGCCGCTTAACCCGCCCGTGCTGAACTACTCGGTCCAGTGGTGGGCGGGCAACATCGGCTATCGGCGCCCCCAGGTCCGCCTGACAAAGGTCTGCGACCTTGGCGGCGGGACCTTGCTGAAGTTGGAGACTGCCCTTGCGCGGGACATCGGGCGGACCGCCATTGCCCCCGCCACCGATTACGGCCCGGGCGACAGCGGCGAGGACTCGGGCCTGCCGAGCTTTCAGGGACGCGCCAGCGTGAGCTTCCCGTTCCTGGCGGACAAGAAGGCCACCATCGGCGCGTCCGGCCACTACGCGCAAGAGGAGTATGACACCGACGCGACCGGGCGGAATCTGAAAGCCGACAGTTGGTCGGCGAACCTGGACGTGGACCTGCCGATCACTTCATGGATGGCGGTGAAGGGCGAGATGTTCACCGGCCAGGACCTGGACGCCTATCTGGGCGGCATCGGGCAGGGCGTGGTCGTCGCCCCCGGCCGGCTTACGGAGATTCAAGGCACGGGCGGGTGGATAGCGGCCTCGCTGGGACCCTGGGGGCCCTGGACGTTCAACGTCGGATACAGCGGCGAGTTCATCGACGACGGCGACGTGACCAGCGCCACCGCCCGGACGTGCAACTCGGCGATCTTCGGAAACGTCCTCTACAAGATCAACTCCAACGCCTCGGTTGGCGTCGAGGTCTCTCGCTGGCGAACGGAATACAAGGA
>CAYOBS010000167.1:0-8044 GCA_964402305.1 uncultured Planctomycetaceae bacterium
CGCCCGCGCCAAGACCGCCCGCGCCGAGGCCGACCGCCAGGCCATCGCCCGCGCCGAAGTTGCTGCCGCCGTGTCGCAGCCCGCGCAGACCCAGCCCGGCGCCACTTCAGCCGCCGCGGCGTCCGCGCCGCTCGGGGGCCCAAGGCCGGCCGTCGCCGACAGCCTCGATTGGCTTTGCGCCAGGTCCGGCCCGGGCAAACAGGACGTCTTCACCGCGGGCAACCTCGATCCGGCAACGGGCTATCTATTCCAGGTCCAGTTCGACCGCCGGGGCGCCGCCATTCGCAACGTCAAGCTGTCACAGGTGTTCACCACCGACGCCGACAAGCGAGCCTGGTCGGCCGCCAAGGGCGATCACGCGGCGTACCTGGCCGAGGTCGCAGCATCCCATGGCCGGCTCAAGGGGCACTATAACCTGCTGAACCCCGTCGGGCAGTTCCAGGCCTACGCGACGCGGCAGATCGTCGTGAGCGTGAAGGACTCGCCCCTGCCGCCGGCTACAATCTACCTGGACCAGATGCTCTGGACGCATGAGGACTCCGAGCCGGCCACAAAGCCCGCCGACGCCGTCGAGGTCCGCTTCAGCGCCACGCTGCACTGCGACTTCAGCGCCGAGAAGAACAAGGATCCCAATAAGGCGCCCCCGGCCCTGAAGATCACCAAGATCTACACCATCGCCAAGCAGGACTACTCGCTGAAGATGCGCCTGAAGGTGGAGAATCTCTCAGCCGTGCCGCTGGTGGCCTACATCGACCAACTCGGCCCGGCCGGCGTGCCGCAGGAGGAGCTTTTCCGGGGCAGCGACGACCGCTTCCTGGTCTACGGAAAGCAGAAGGCCGAGGGCGGGCAGATCGAGGCCGCCTACAGAATGCACGCGGAGCTTCAGGGCGGCAAGGTTCCCGTGAACGATCCGGCACCACTGGGCCGGTCCGACGACGCGGCGCCGGTTCTTTGGCTGGGCGAGTCCAACAAGTTCTTTGCCTCGATGGTCTACCTGGAGCCGACTGCGCCGGGCCAACTCGCGGCGGCGGGGTGGCAGGCGGACTTCTATTTCCTCTGCGAGCCGGAGTCGCCGACGAGCAACGTGCATATCCCAGCCATCAGGGTCGGCGGGCGGCGCACGAAGGAGGACGTCTTCGCCCACGTGCCGGACATGGCCCTGCCTGCCGGCGGGGCGGGCAAGGAGATGACCTTCGACATATTCGCCGGGCCCAAGAAGCGGGACATGCTCACGGACGCCTCGGCGCCGTACTTCAAGCCGCTCTACAAGCAGCTCGACTACATCGGCGCGATCAACTTCCAGAGTTGCTTCTGCGCCTTTAACTCGCTGACGCTGGGCATGATGTGGCTGCTCCAGGCGATATCGAAGATCGCCTTCGGCAACTACGGCGTCGCCATCATGATCCTGGTGGTCCTGGTCCGCCTGGTGCTCCACCCGCTGACCAAGAAGAGCCAGATGAGCATGATGAACATGCAGAAGCTGGCGCCCGAGATGGAGAAGATCAAGAAGAAATACGCCGACGACAAGGAAGCCCTCCAGCGCGAGCAGATGAAGCTCTACAAGCACCAGGGGCTTGGGCCAATGCTCGGCTGCCTGCCGATGTTCCTCCAGATGCCCATCTGGCTGAGCCTGTGGGGCTCGCTGAGCGTCGCCGTCGAGCTGCGCCACGCCGCCTTCCTGCCGGTCTGGATAACCGACCTGGCGGCCCCCGACGTCATCTTCTCCTGGGCCAACCCCATCATCCTGCCGCTGATCGGCGGCATGACCGGGCCGATATACAGCTTCAACCTGCTGCCGCTGCTGCTGACCGTCGCGATGTTCCTCCAGGCCAAGCTCAACCCGCAAATGACCGGGGCCGCCACCGCGCCGACCAAGGAGCAGGAAACCCAGCAGAAGATGATGCGGTACATGATGCCGGCCATGATGCTTCTGTTCTTCTACAACGCCGCCAGCGGCCTGACGCTGTACATCATGACATCCACCTTCGCCGGCGTCATCGAGCAGATGGTCATCCGCCGGCACATCGAGGCCAAGCGGGCCGCCGAGGCCGCCGCGACCACCACCGTCCGGGTCCCAGGCAAGGCCCCACGCGACAACAGGCCAAAGAAGTCCAAGGGACCCATGTTCTTCAAGAGAGGGTGATGCCCGGAAAAGAAAACGGCGGAACCTGTAAAGAAAAGGCGGAACCCGGAACCAGGGAAGAAGACAGCGGAACCTGGAACACGGAACCTGAAGGCTGAAGCCTGAAGTCTGAAGTAGGAAAGCTGAATGCGGAAGTGAAGAGGAAAGGCGGAAGGTTGAAGGTTGAAGGCTGAATGCGAAAGTGAAGAAGGAAGGTGTTTCTGACTTCTGACTCCCGCCTTCACACTTCCGCCTTCTCCCTTTCCCCTGAAGTCTGAAGCCTGAAGTCTGAAGCCTGCTCTTCGAGGCCTGTTCGCTTCAGCGAGCAGGGTGTTAAATGCGGACAGTTGGGACAACCATTGCATGTGCCGTTGCGGGCTTTGTCCTGGCGTGCGTCTGGGCAAGTGCGACAGCGGATAAACGTGCGACGGCAACCGAGCGTGCGCCCGCCCCGGCAGGCTGGAAGCTCGTGTGGTCCGACGAGTTCGACAAGCCCGGCCTGCCCGACCCCAACAAGTGGGACTACGAGGTCGGCTACGTCCGCAATAACGAGCTCCAGTACTACACCCGCGCGCGGAAGGAAAACGCCCGCGTCGAGGGCGGCTGTCTCGTCATCGAGGGCCGGAAGGAAAAGTACCCCATTGGCGGCGCCAAGAGCGGCGACAAGGCCGGTGCCAAGCGCTTCGCCGACTACACCGCCGCAAGCCTCATCACGCGCGGCAAAGCCCAGTGGACCTTCGGCCGGATCGAGGTGCGGGCCAAACTGCCCCAGGGCAAGGGCGTCTGGCCCGCGTTCTGGATGCTCGGGCAGAAGTTCCCAAGCAACCCCTGGCCCGCCTGCGGCGAGATCGACATCATGGAATTCGTCGGCCACACGCCGGACAAGGTCCATGCAACCGTTCACTACCGCAAGGATGGCAAACACGCATTCATGGGCGGCAAGCTCACGGTTGATAGACCCTTCGACGACTTCCACATCTACGCCGTCGAGTGGTCGGCCGAGCGAATGAACTTCTTCTTCGACGCCCGGAAGTACTTCACCTTCGAAGTCGCCGACGCCGCCGACGCCGGCTCGAATCCGTTCCATAAACCGCAGTACCTGCTGATCAACCTCGCCCTGGGCGGCGCCTGGGGCCGCGAAATGGATGACTCCGTCCTGCCGCAGAAGTACCTCATCGACCACGTCCGCGTCTACCAGCGCACCCCGGCCGGCGGTGGGCGAGATACGGTAGCAAGCGGGGTTGGAGCCGTGTTTTCCCCCTGTGTTACCCGCGATCTGTCCTCGCACACTTGCTGCCCGCCTGGAACACTTGACATCGCTTCTGCCGGAGCGGAAGATATCGTATCGATCAAGTTTCGATCTCCGGATCGGGAAGCTTCGGGGTGGAATGACAAGGTAGACGCCAAGAGAATCCAAATAGGAGGATCCAGTGACCGACCATGAACAACAGGCTGGGCTGGCCGTTAAGGAGGGGCGACAGACTTCCCTGTGGGAGGACGACCCGATCGCAGAAGATCCCGAGTACCTGTCTCAACAGTTGATCACCTACATCGGAAACAAGCGTGCCCTCCTGAGCCAAATCGGCATAGCAGTGGAGCGAGTCAAACGCCGCCTTGGGAAGAATCGCCTCCGGGTGTTTGACGCCTTTAGTGGGTCCGGAGTAGTCTCGCGCTTCCTCAAGGCCCACGCTGCGCTCCTCATCAGCAACGATCTTGAAGACTACGCCGCAGTAACGGGGCGCTGCTACTTGCGCAACAGGAGCGAAGTTGACTTTGACGCTATCTCGCGGACTGTCGCTGACCTTAATACCAGAGTTACAACGGAACCGCTTCCTCCAGGATTCATTGAAGAAATGTATTCTCCGCAAGATGAAGCGCACATTACCGCGAAAGACAGGGTTTTCTACACTCGCAACAATGCACGACGTCTAGACAACTATCGCAGACTTATCGAGTCGGTCCCCGGCGATACGAGAGACCTGTTTCTAGGGCCGCTCATTAGTGAAGCGTCAATCCATGCCAACACGGCCGGTGTGTTCAAGGGTTTCTATAAGAACCGCCACAGCAAGGTCGGCCAATTTGGAGGTACCGGGTCGGACGCCCTGGTCCGCATCATGGGCGAGATCAAGCTGGAGCGCCCAGTGCTGAGTCGCTTTGAGTGTGAGTATGACGTACTTCAAAAGGACGCAAATGAGGCGGCGCGCAACCTGACAAATCTCGATTTAGCCTATATAGACCCCCCCTACAACCAGCACCCATACGGATCTAACTACTTCATGCTTAATCTTCTGGTACGCCATGAGAGACCAACGCACGTAAGCCCGGTCTCTGGTATACCAACCGACTGGCGACGTTCCGGGTACAACGTCCGTGGTAAGGCACGGCACCTGCTGAGACAACTCCTAAACGATCTCAATGCTCGTTTTCTCTTGATTTCATTTAACAACGAAGGTTTCATCTCCCCAGAGGAGATGGGTGCAATGCTTAATGAACTCGGCTCCGTGGAGATCCTTGAGACGCGTTACAATGCCTTCCGTGGCAGCAGGAACTTCACAAATCGGCCGATTCATGTGACCGAGCAGCTTTTCTTAGTCGAGCGGAGGTAACAGTCTATGGCACGAAAACAGCAACTCCGGGAACAGCGTGCCGGAACCGTAATCAATGCGACTTCGAAGAATCAGGAATCCGATGTGATACGGGCGTTAGGTCAGGTCGTTGAATACCTGGGCAAGACGTTTCAAAAGAAGATTACTCTGGTTCACGAGAAGCAGTGGTACCTTAAAGATATCGTGGGAGAGCTTCGTTATTCCTTTCCAGAGGTCAAGTTCCACTACCATTTCAATAGCAGTTCAATTCGGCCCGATGGTGGCATCCTCTACATCCAAGGACAGACGGGCGATAAGGTCTCATATCCTATATTGATTGCGGAAGTGAAGAATCAGGGCACAAATGACCTTCGTGCCGACGAGGGGCTTCCCAAACAAGCAAAAGGCAACGCCATAGAAAGGCTCGGCAAGAATCTTATCGGCCTGAGAGCGGCTTTGATGCGCGAAAGCATCTTCCCCTTTGTTTGTTTTGGCTATGGCTGCGACTTTACAGCCAACTCATCGATTCTGGACCGAGTATCGACCATGGCGATGTTCGGCGAACTGAATACGACTTACCTGCACAACGAAGAGGCCGGAAAGTTCAATCGTGGCAGCTTCTACTTTCGGCCTGAGAGATGGTCTGTTGACGAGATGAGCGGCATTATGCGGGACATCGCGGAACGGTCAGTGTTGTATTACTTTTCCAAGTATCGCGAGGAGCATTTCCTCCCTCGCAAAGTATAGCCGGCCGCATGTGGACACTCACATCCGTTCCCCGCTTTCCGGCCGTGCGCTGTCATCCCGTGGTTGAACGTGGTAGGAATGGATGCACGTGCGCGGGTAAGAGATGTTTCTTTCGAGGACAAGTCATGCACAAGGTCAGGACCAATCGACGGGACTTTCTGAAGGCGACGGGGGCCGGCCTGGCGGCGATGGCGATCGGCGGCCGGCTCGGGCGGACCGCCGCCGCGGCCGCGGAGACCTGGCCGCCGGACGTGGCCGACGACTCGCCGATGCCCAACGTCCTCTGGATCAGCACGGAGGACATCAGCCCAACCCTCGGCTGCTACGGCGACGCGTACGCCACGACGCCCAACCTCGACAAGTTCGCCGGCCAGGGCGTGCGGTACGACCTGGCCTTCACGCACGCGCCGGTCTGCGCCCCATCCCGCTGCGGAATCATCACCGGCATGTACCCCACGAGCATCGGCACCTCCTGGATGCGGTGCGCGGGCGTCCCGCCGGTCGAGGCACGCTGTTTCCCGGAGTATCTCCGTGCGGCCGGGTATTACTGCACCAACAACGTCAAGACCGACTACCAGTTCGACCCGCCCGGCTCGGCCTGGGATGACTGCTCCCGCTCGGCCCACTGGCGGAACCGCCCGGACAAGCGCCAGCCCTTCTTCGCGGTGTTCAACATCACCATCACGCACGAGTCGCAGACGCGGAGCTTCAAGCCCGGCCAGACGTTCGAGCACGACCCCGCCAAGGCCCCCTTGCCGCCGTACTACCCGGACACGCAACTCGTCCGCGAGAACATCGCCTGCTACTACGACCGCATGAGCCAGCTCGACAAGCAGGCCCGCAAGATCCTCGACGATCTCGATGCCGACGGCCTGGCCGAGAATACCATCGTCTGGTTCTGGGGCGATCACGGCTGGGGGCTGCCTCGCGGCAAGCGGTTCCTCTACGAGTCCGGCCTGCGCGTGCCGCTGCTGATCCGCGTGCCGGAGGCGTTCCGCAAATGGGCCGGCGCGGGCGACACCGCCACGGTCGCGCCGGGGCGCGCCGAGGGCGATATGGTCTCGTTCATCGACTTTGCCCCGACCATGCTCAGCCTGGCCGGGGCGAAGGTTCCCTCGCACATGCACGGCAGGGCGTTTCTGGGCCCGCAGAAGCCGTCGCGCCCGCGGGAGTACGTCTTCGGGGGGCGCGACCGGATGGATGAGACATACGACTTCAGCAGGACCGTCCGCGACAAAAAGTTCCGCTACATCCGCAACTACACGCCCTACCTCCCGCTGTCCCAGCCGATCAACTACATGGACAAGACGCCGATCCTCCAGGAGATGCGCCGCCTCCACGCCACCGGCAAGCTTGCCGACGGGCCGCGGATGCAGTTCTTCCGCCCGGCCAAGCCCGTGCGCGAGCTTTATGACTGCCAGGCCGACCCGCACAACGTCAACAACCTCGCCGATGACCCGAAATACGCCGAGGTGGTCAAACGCATGCAGATGGTGCTGGATGATTGGATGAAGCTCATCGGCGACATCGGCTTTGTGCCCGAGAGTGATTTCGACGCCATCAAGGGATCCGGCAAGGCGGCCACGCCCGGCCTGGCGCCGACGGAGGCCGTCGCCGGCAAGCTCATGCGGGTTGCCATAACGTGCCCGACTCAAGGCTCGTCGATCACGTATCGAATCGAGCCGGCAGGGGCGGCAGAGGCGGCAGAGGCAGTTGAGAAAAAGCCCGCAAAGGCCGGCAAGGGCGCCAAGGCGGGCAAAGGCGCAAAGGTGGGCAAGGCGGGCGCGGACGACGGCGCCGGCTGGCTGCTCTACTGCCGGCCCATCGAGCTCGAGCCCGGCCAGGCCATCGCCGCACGCGCCTGGCGGCTGGGCTACGCGCCCAGCGGGATAGCCGCCTACACCTTCGGCGCCAAGGCCGTAGCGCCGGGCGACGCCGGCGACCCGAAGGCTTTCTGGCGAGACCAGGTCGATGAATCCGGCATGCTCGACCACTGCCGCGACCTCAAGGCCTACGATGGCCGATGGGCCGACGGCGTCGAGGCCTTCACGAAGGCCCTGGCTGACAAGGACGCGCCCGTGCGCTACTGGGCGGTCGTCGGGCTCGACCAGGCCGGCAAGGCCGACCCCCTGGGGGGCCTAAGGCCGGCCATCGCCGCCCGCGCAATCCAGGCCGTGATGGCCTTGAAGAACGATCCGGCCGCGTCAGTCCGCGCCGCCGTCGGCGAGGCACTATGCGACTTCGGCAAGTGCGACGACGGCCTGGCCGTCCTGCTCGAAGTCGCCACCGGCAAGACGGGCATGGGCGCCTGCTACGCCGCATGGGCACTCTGGCGGCTGGGCGACAAGGCCAGGCCGATCCTGCCTGCCCTGGAAAAATCCTCAGGCCCCGACGGGCGCTACCCCACAGACGCCCTCGCCCACACAATCGACCGGCTCAAGAAGTAACGACAAGAAACAAAGAAGAATATGCTCCGGTACCGTTTCCCTGCCGTCTGCCATCGGGGAACACGCCGCAAAGTTGACGACCGGCTCAAAACGGAGTAACCTCCTGCCATGCCCAGCACCCCCATACAGCAATACCTGCGGGA
>CAYOBS010000168.1:0-1379 GCA_964402305.1 uncultured Planctomycetaceae bacterium
ATGAATGTTTCTTGTCAAAAAAACAAGATGTTACAGGTTTGCAGTGCAGAGAAGATGCAGAGAAGATGAAGATAGAGAGTTCTGTGTATTTATCTTTGCGGTCTTTGTGCTCTCTGCGTTGAAAAATCTTCGCGGTGTGCGAAGAAAATTACGGTTAGCAGCGCGGAGAACGCGGAGAGAAACCAAATGAAACACATTATCATGGCGCTCGTTCAGAACCAGTCCGGCGTTCTGGCCCACGTGGCCGGGATGTTCGCGGCCCGCGGGTTCAACATAGACTCCCTCGTCGTCGGACGGACCGACGACCCCAATGTGTCCAGGATGACTATTGTCGCCGTCGGCGACGACCGCGTGCTCGAGCAGATCCGCAAGCAGCTTGAGAAGATCGTGACGGTCGTGAAGGTCCGCGACTTCCAGGACGTCAGCTACCTCGAGCGCGACCTGATGCTGATCCGCATCCACGCCCCGTCGGAAAAACGGAACGAGGTGGTCGAACTGACCAACCTCTTCCGCGGGCGCGTGGTGGACGTCGCCCGCAAGAGCCTCATCGTCGAGATGTCCGGCCCGGAGGATAAGCTCGAGGCCTTTATCGACCTCGTCCGCCCATACGGCATCGGCGAGTTGGCACGGACCGGCGTGATAGCCATGAAGCGCGGCACGCAGCAGGGCGAGTCCTGACAGCGCCTGCGGTCCGGCTCGGCTGCAGGGAGGCGGTCTGCCCACATCCTGCCCATATATATATGCCTTGACTTGGCGGAAGGTTTCAGTGAAATTCTGCTGTCCCGTAGCATGGGCGTCTCGCCCATGAGTACCACGGGCGTCTCGCCCGTGTGGCTCTTCGTAAAACTAGTGACGAGCACGGCTGGGACGGCCGTGCGACCTGCCTACCGGCAGGCAGGCTCACGGGCAGGATGTCCGTGCTACGGCGAAAACGGCATGACCAAACAAAAGCAAATCTCGCCTAACCCCGTGTTGGCAGTGCTGTTGGCCTGCGCGATCCCCGGGGCCGGGCATGTGTATCTTGGCCGGGCCAAGAGGGGCATCATCATCTTCCTGACCGTCGCGGCCCTGTTCTGGTCGGGCGTGGGCGTCGGGGGGGTGCTGACCGTCGACTTGCCGAAGGAAAGGTGGTGGTTCGTTGCCCAGATGCTCACCGGCGTCAACGGCGTGATAGCCTGGCAACGTCAAAAGCAGGCCTACCAAGCACTTGCGAAGATCGAGGGAGAGAGCCTCGAAAAGCGGATGGTCAAGGCCGGCATAGCTCTTGTGGTCCCGGCCGAGACGGTTGCCAGGGCCTGTTCCGGCGTGGCGGGGCTGCTCAACCTCATGTGCATATTCGACGCCCTGATGCTCTCGATCATGGGCGTGCGAGGCGAGCC
>CAYOBS010000168.1:1479-8004 GCA_964402305.1 uncultured Planctomycetaceae bacterium
CGCTCTTCTACAATCCCGTCACGGTAAGCTTCGACTCGGAGCTGTTGCTGCTGCTGCCTTTATGCGCGGCGGTCGGGCTTATCTACAAAACCATCCGTGTTGAACATCTCAACCAACTCCCCCGCGAGTACATCAAGTTGCTGGCCTACATGGCCTTCGGCCTGGTCGCACTATGCGTACTTCTGTGGGTTACCCACACCTACTGGCCCTGACAGAACACGGGGGCAGACGGATACGAGGGGTCAGACCGTCGGCTGAACGCCGTGCGGCATTCAGCCGTGCGGCAAGCACCAAATCACAAGCACCAAGGTCCAAACAAGCACCAAATCACAAGCACCAAACCTGCCTGCGGCAGGCAGGTTTGGTGCTTGTGATTTGGAACTTCCGGGCACGAAGTGCCCGGCTGTGGTGCTTGTGATTTGGAGCTTCCGGGCACGAAGTGCCCGGCGGTCACTTGCCGACGTTATCCAGCGTCGTGGCGGAGCCTCGGTGGTTGACCGTCGTGGTGGAGCCTTGGTGGTTGACGGCCGCCATCATGGCGCCGCCGTATCGAGCCCAGACCTGCGCGGCCGTGAGGTTCGAGGCGCCATTGGGCAGTTCGACGGTGACTACCGCGATGCCGTTTTCCACGCCGGCGTAGCTGCCGAGCGAGCCGGGGCGGGCGCCGAGCTTCTTGACCGGCAGGCCGGAAGCACGCGCCACCGCCGCCGCCAGGGCTTGAGCGGGTCCGTCGTAGTCGATGCACGCCAGCGGCTGGTGGATCGTGATGATCCGCACCGGGCGGTAGCGGTCGATCAACTCGCGGAGGTACTGCGCCTCGGGCTGGTTCATCGCCTGCCCGCCGTTGACGGCCGAGGCGGTGTAGTTGCCCGTGGCGAAGTTGCGGTTGATGTCAACGCCGTGTGCGTTGCCTCGCGTCGCGGCGGCCAGGCCGTCGGGATTGGCGGCCGGGACGATTATGACCTTCAGACCGTAGACAAGCTCATCGTGAGCGCCGAGATACGCGGCCAGTTGTTCACACAGGCCGACGCCGGCCGGCTCGTTGCCGTGAATGCCGCCGATGAACATCACGCACTGATCGCCGCTGCCGATCGCCGTCGCGTTCACAGGCCGGCCCTGCACGCTTCGCCCGGCCGGGAGGGCCTGGACGAGCTGCGGGCGCCGCGGGGCGACCACCGGCGGGCGTGCTATCCTCGGTTCAGCGGGCCTGATCGGCGGGGCTGCCGGTGCGATCCGCGGCTCGATCGGCGGCAGATCCAGCGCGGCGCGCGGCTCCTGGCAGCCGGCCGCGGCGACCAGCGAGCAGACAAACACGAGCATCTTCCGGTGAGCCGTCATCCAACGGTCCTCCTTAGGGGACTTCTGGCGTTTATTGAACATCTTGCAATGTATCGGCACAAGGGCCATTTCAGTTGAGCCTTCCGCCGCGCTTTGCCGGCGGGCGGGCAATGGTATCAGGAATTCGGCCCGATGTCCAACCGTCGCCAAGAGCGGGGAAAAGATGCGAGCTTAATACCACACCGTTACAGGTCGCCTGATTGGCCCGTGGGAATGCTAGAATTACGTGGAACCCTTGCGGGCCATTTGTACCATGGAGCTGCGCACAGGAAAGGATCGCCACGAATGTGGGATTACACGAAAGCCGTCAAGGAACATTTCCTCAACCCGAAGAACGCCGGGCAGATCGATAACCCGGACCTCGACGCCACGGTGGGCAACATCACCTGCGGCGACGCGCTGCGGCTCATGGTCAAGCTTGGCCCCGGCCAGCGGGTCGTCGACGCCAAGTTCCAGACCTTCGGCTGCGCAAGCGCGATAGCATCCAGCGACGCCCTTATCGAACTGATCAAGGGCAAGACCCTCGATGAGGCCGGGAAGATCACCAACGACGATATCGCCCAATACCTCGGCGGGCTGCCCAAAGAGAAGATGCACTGCTCGGTAATGGGCATGGAGGCCCTTCAGAAGGCCATCTCGCAATACAAGGGCGAGCCGTTCGCCCTGGAGGCCGAAGGCGAGATCATCTGCCACTGCTTCGGGGTAACCGACAAGCTCATCGAGAAGGTCATCGCCGAGCACGGGCTGCGGACGGTCGAGGAGGTGACCCACTACACCAAGGCCGGCGGCGGCTGCGGGGCGTGCCACCCAAAGATCGAGCAGATAATCAACCGCGTGCGTCGCTTGGCCGCCACGGCCAGGCCCAGGCCCGCCGAGGCCGCCGGCAAGGGGGCACTGACCAACCTCCAGAGGATCAAGCGGATCCAGGAGGTCGTCGAAAGCGAGATCCGCCCGATGCTTCAGCACGACGGCGGCGACATCGACCTGATCGATGTCGAGGGCAAGACGGTGAAGGTGGCCTTCCGCGGGCACTGCGCCTGGTGCCGCGTCAGGGACTTCACCCTGGAAGGCACGGTGACGGCCAAGCTGAGGGAAATGGTCGATCCGGACATCGTCGTCGAGGACGTCGGCGAGAAGCTCATCGAATAGCGAATGAGGTACGGCCCTGATGAGCGAAGTAATATATCTGGACAATAACGCCACGACGGCCGTGGCGCCGCAGGTCAGGGAGGCGATGGAGCCTTTCCTGACCGAACTCTACGGCAACCCGTCGAGCATACACACCTTCGGCGGGCAGGTCGCAAAGCACGTGGACGTCGCCCGCCAGCAGGTGGCTGAGCTGCTGGCCTGCCACCCCGCCGAGGTGCTCTTCACCTCCTGCGGAACCGAGAGCGACAACGCCGCCATCCGCTCGGCCCTGCCGGTCAACCCGCACCGAAAGAACATCGTGACCACGCGCGTCGAGCACCCGGCCGTGCGGAACATCTGCCACACCCTCGAGCGCCCCGCGCCGATCGGCTTTGACAACCGCGTCATCGAGCTGCCCGTCGACCAGTATGGCGAGTTGAACCTGTCTGACGTTGACAACGCCCTGGACGAGAAAGTCGCCGTCGTGTCCATCATGTGGGCCAACAACGAGACCGGCGTGATCTTCCCCGTCGAAACCATCGCCGACATGTGCCGCGACCGCGGCATACTCTTTCACACCGACGCCGTCCAGGCCGTCGGCAAACTCCCCATCCACCTGGAAGGCACGGCGATAGACATGCTGAGCTTGTCCGGCCACAAGCTGCACGCGCCAAAGGGCATCGGGGCGCTGTACGTCCGCCACGGCTGCCGGTTCCAGCCGTTCATCGTCGGCGGGCACCAGGAGCATAACCGCCGGGCCGGGACGGAGTCCGTCCCGCTGATCGTCGCGCTGGGCAAGGCCTGCGAGCTTGCCGGGGCGAACCTCGAACGCGAGCGGACGACCGTAAAGGCCCTGCGCGACAAGCTCGAAAAGGCCCTGCTGGCAAGCTGCCCGGACGCACGGCTCAACGGCCATCCCCAGCACCGCCTGCCAAACACGAGCAACATCAGTTTCGAGTACATCGAGGGCGAGAGCATCCTGCTCATGCTCGACGAGTACGGCATCTGCGCCGCCAGCGGCTCGGCCTGCACCACCGGCAGCCTGGAGCCAAGCCACGTCATGCGGGCGATGGGCATTCCCTACACCGCCGCCCACGGCTCGATCCGCTTCAGCCTGAGCATCTACAACACCCAGCGGGAGATCGACAGGGTAATCGAGGTCCTGCCGCCCATCATCCGCCGACTGAGGGAAATCTCGCCCTTCGGGCGAGTGGGGGCGAAGGGGTAGTGACGCGGAATACAAGTGCGGGTATAATCGGCTTGGGAGCACAATATGGCCGCGACGGCTACGGAAACCATTCGAGTCTATGCTGATACCTCCGTCTACGGTGGCGTGTTTGACGTCGAGTTCGCCAAACCCAGTCGCGTCTTTTTCGACCGGGTGCGCGAGGGACGTTTCCGGTTGGTCGTTTCCGCTCTCGTGGAGGACGAACTGGCGCGATCGCCATCGGAGGTCCGCAACTGGTTCGCCAAGTTTCGCGTCGAGGCTGATTCCGTGGCGGTGACCGGCGAGGCCGTGGCCTTGCGTCAAGCGTACTTGGAGGCCGGCATACTCACTTCCAAGGCTAGTGACGACGCCTTACACGTGGCCTTGGCAACCGTGGCCGAGTGTGGCTTGATAGTCAGTTGGAACTTCCGCCACATAGTCCACTATCAGAAAGTTCCGCTCTATAATGCAGTGAACGTTCTGCATCGACGAGCAAAACTGGATATTCGCTCTCCTCTGGAGGTGATCGAAGATGAAGGCTAAGGCTTTCGACTGCGTGGAAATGAAGCGGCGCGGTGCGGAGTTGGTTCGCCATCGCCTTGCCGGAATGACCCTTGAGCAAGAGATCGAGTACTGGCGTCTGAGGAGCGAACAATTTGAGCAGGACCAGCAGCGGCTGCGGGCTCAAGCGGCGGCCGCCTCTACCGGTTCAAGGCCCGCGAAGAAGACAAAGCGGGCCACAAAAACGAAAAACGCCTGTGCGAAAAGGCCGTAATGATTGCCCGATGTTTTCTCCAATAAATGCCGAAGGGCCAACGCAGATGATAAGACTAAGCGGCAAGCTCCGGCAGAAGTTTCAGATACTAACCGAGGAACCGACTAGAACTCTCTCGCACCCATGCGACCGGATGCGGTTCTATCAATTCATCCGGTATACGCACAGCCACGGGAGCACCATCAGCCCAGGAGAAAAAAAGAGAAAAAAAGGGTCAGAAGAAAAAAAGGGTCAGGAACCTTTTCCTGCCATAAACGCCAGGCCCCCGAACGGGTCGGAAAAGGTTCCTGACCCCTTTTTCTCGTCGCGGGATCCAGCCGCTGGAGAGGTGCCAGAGTGGCCGAATGGGCCGGTCTCGAAAACCGGTGTACCTTCGGGTACCGTGGGTTCGAATCCCACCCTCTCCGTATCAAAAGAGCGAGGCTTCGCAAGCACTTTATCACAAAGCACTTGCGGAGCCTCACCTTATTTTGCACCCGGCCATGTCCCGGATTTGTCCCGGGGGATTTCCCCGGTCCCAGCCGGGGCCGCGGGGGCGCGTCGCCGCACTCCAATCCCGGCGCGCCGCCGTGGCAAGCCGCCTACCGTTCCAGCACTCTCTGGCGTTCCTCGATGATCGTCTCGACCAGTGCCTTGATGTTTTCTATGGGCACGTCGTTCATGATTTCCTGCGATGGGGCAATGATGTGCCCGCCGCCCGCGCCGAGCGTGCGGATGGTCTTGCGGGCCAACTGCCTGACCTGCTCGGGCGTGCCGAACGGCAGGTGCGTCTGCGTGTCGATCCCGCCCCAGAAGACCAGGTCCTTGCCGAACTCGCGCTTGATGTAGGCCAGGTCCATGCATGGCTGGACCGGCTCCAGCACCCGCAGGCCGATGCCGATGAGGTCCGGCAGGAAGTCCCTTATGCAGCCGCACGAATGCATGATGATCGGGATGCCGGCGTCGTTGTACGGCTGCCAGGCCCGCCTTAGCCGCGGCAGGATGAACTCGCGGAACATCTTTGGGGAGAACATCGTGCCTTCCTGCGTGCCGAGGTCGTCGCCGTGATGGGCAACCTTGAAGCCCATCTCGACGACCTTCTCGGCCAGCTGCACCTTGTAGCCGGTGATCTTGTCCAGCAGCTCGTGGATGACCCGTGGGTTTGCCGCCATGGCCGTCATGAACTCCAGAAAGCCCATCAGGCCGTAGCCGCGCTCGTATATGCCGCAGTACGCGGCCGGGATTACCAGGAACTGACCCGAAAGCTCGCGAAGGTCTCGCCGCATCTCGTCGAAGAGTCCCGGTCTGGATATGTCCGGCGCGTTATAGGCGGCGACGGCCTGCTCGGCGTCCATGAACAGGGCCTCGCGGTTGACATCCGGCGGCATGTGCGCGGCGACCTCGGCGTCGGCCTGGTTGCTCAGCGGGTGGAAGGCCATGAAGAAGCCGTCCGAGCCGACCTTGACGCCCATGCCCCAGGCGTCGTAGACGCACTGGCGGTCCCAGTGGGCGCCGCAGAAGCCCATTGCCTCGAGCCTGGCCATCTCCTGGCGGTCGTTGCGGTAGAACAGCGGCTTGTCGTGCATCGACAGGGCCAGGCAGAGGTGGTTCTGGAGGTAGCCGTCAAGCTCATCCGCCGAGGCCAGCCCGAGCGCCTCGCTGATGGCCGCGTCGCGCGTCCGGTCGGAAAACGTGATCTGGCTGGGCAGGTAGTCAACGTCCTGCCCGCGTATCACACGCAACACTCGCTCTTCGTTTGTCATGGCCATGTCTCCATCTCGCACTTTCGTCCCAGCCGATGCGGCTGACGGGCCGGATGATTGCCCATTGAAAAAGTCCTGCTCCACGTGCCGCACCCGCCCCCTGTGGGGCCTCGGGCGAAAACCGGCCGGGTCCCGGGGCGGGGGGTTTTCTCTTTCTTTTCCCTCAAAGCGTGCAAAGCCACTGTGAAACGGAAGTAACTTGATCTTCGTCGGTAAGGTTTGCGGCGTTCTCCAAGCCGCCTCGCTTGAGCATTTCCCAGATTTCCTTGGCCATCCTGGCTTCAATGGCCGCTCCAATGAAGAAAGTGTGCGGTTTGAGTTTCCGCTTTGAAAAT
>CAYOBS010000169.1:0-6344 GCA_964402305.1 uncultured Planctomycetaceae bacterium
GCCGTCGGCAGTGGTTGGCTCGGAAGCATCAACCACGGGCTCGGAGGCATCAACCGCTGGCGTGGCAGCCCCAGGGGTGGGTTCGATAATGAAAACAGGGGACACAGCGGCGGAGCCAGTCCCCGTTTTCAGGCGGGCGTTGCTGGCAATGGCGCTGGCCGGCGACGAGCCGGCCCTTGGGGCCCCGGAGCCGGGCAAGCTGGTGGAGAATGTCATCGCCATGGCGGTTCGCGTGCCGGCCGGGCAACTATACGCGCTGCACTTGGCGGCTGAGGAAGGTCAGAGCGAGAGCCGCCGTGCAAGCGGCGCGCATGCCGCGACGACACTGGCGCCCGCCCTGGCCCTTACATCCGCCGTCAACGACCACGACCATTTCCTTGCCGCCGCAATGGCGTTCTGCAACGAGTTGGCCGCTCGGTTCGCCTGCGAGCGCGTGAGCCTCGGCCTGCTTGCCGGGCGGTACGTCCAGCTTGCCGCCATGAGCCATACCGAGAAGTTCAGCCGCAAAATGCATATGGTCCAGCTTATCGAGGCGGTCATGGAAGAATGCCTCGACCAGGACATCGAGGTCCTCATCCCGCCGCCGGCATCGGCTGAGTTCGTCTGCCGCGGCGCCCGCGAATTGTCCGACCGCGGCACGCCGCGCCTGGCTGTGCTGTCGCTGCCGCTGCGGCGCGACGGCAAGGTACACGGGGCGGTGTGCGTCGAGCGAGCCGGCGATATGCCACTGGCGCCGGCGGAGGTCGAGACGCTCCGGCTGGCCTGCGACCTTTGCACGGTGCGCCTGCTGGACCTGCGGCGGGCCGACAGGTGGATCGGCGCCAAGGCCGCCTCGTCCGTGCGCGCGGGCCTGGCCGCCATAGTCGGCCCGAGGCACACGTGGGCGAAGGTTGCCGCCGTGCTGCTGATCGCGGCCGGGATTTACATCGGCGTCGCCTCGGGCGATTACCGCGTCGATGCGCCGTTCGCCTTCCAGGCCGCCACCAAGCAGATCGTCCCGGCGCCGTTCGACGGCGAGGTCGATTCGGTCGAGGCGAAGCTTGGCGACAAGGTCCGCGCCGGGGCGGTGCTGGCGACGCTCAAGACCCTGCCGCTCCAGCGGAAGCTCGACCAGGCGCGGGCGGGGCTCTTCGAGCACCTCAAGCAGGCCGATGCGGCCCGGTCGGACAAGAAATGGGCCGACGCCCAGATGGCCGCGGCACAGGCCCGCCAGTTCCAGGAGCAGATTGCCCTGCTGACCGAGCAGATCGAGCAGGCGACGATCAAGGCGCGGATTGACGGGGCGGTTATCCGCGGCGGGCTGGACCGGTTCGTCGGCTCATCCGTCGAGAAGGGGCAGGTCCTCTTCGAGATCGCCCCGCTGGAGGACCTGCGGGCGGAGTTACTCATCCCCGAGGACCAGGTCGCCGACCTCCAGGCGGCAATGCGGGCCGGCGAGGTCCGCGCGGTCCTGTCGGCCGGAGCGTATCCCGACAGGCCCATCGAGGCCGTGATGGAAAGAGTCCTGCCGCTGGCGGAGAAAATAGACGGCAAGGTGGTCTTCCGCACCCGCGCCCGGCTGGCCACGGAACCGCAAAGTGGGGTGGAAGGCCGGGAGTGGATCAGGCCCGGAATGGAAGGGGCGGCCCACGTGTCTCTCGGCCAGCGCCGCCTGGCGTGGATTTGGTCCCGCAGGCTTGTAAACAAACTCAGGCTTTGGCTGTGGATGTAAGATGCCCACGAACCCGACATTCAGCGAATCGTGGTATCGCGTGGCGCAGCTTCGTCCGCGGCTGCGAGCGACCGTCCAGACCCGTCGCCAGCACTTCCGCGGGCGGATCTGGCACATTGTTCAGGACCCAGCCAACAACAGTTACTTCCGGCTTCACCCGGCCGCGTACAGGTTTGTCGCCATGCTCGACGGGCAGCGCAGCGTCGCCGACGCCTGGCGGGCCTGCACGGCGGCCCTTGGCGACGAGGCACTGACGCAGACCGAAGCCGTCGGCGTCATGGGCCAGCTTTACTCGGCCAACCTTATCCAGGCCGAGTTGCCGCCCGACGCCGAAGGGATCTTTCGCCGCCACCAGAAACGCCGTGGCCGGGAGGTGCGAACCTGGCTGACCAACATCCTCTTTCTCCGCGTGCCGGTATTCGACCCCGACCGCCTCCTTGGCGCCTTGGCCGCCGCCGTGGGCTGGATGTTCACGCCGGTCGGGCTTGTGCTGTGGCTATTGCTGCTGGGCGTGGGCGTGTGCTTCGCGGCCGGGGCGTGGGGCGAGTTGGCCGGGCGGGCCGGGCAACTCCTGCAATCCGAGCGGATACTGCGTTTCCTGCCGGCCCTGTATGGAGCGATGGTGCTGACGAAGGTCGTACACGAGCTTGGGCACGGGCTGGCGTGCAAGCGTTTCGGGCGCATGTCTCGCGGCGGGGCAGAGGTCCACGTCATGGGCGTGATGCTGCTCATCTTCACACCCATGCCGTACGTTGACGCCTCCAGCGCATGGGCCTTGCGGAGCAAACTTCACCGCTGCATAGTCGGCGCGGCGGGGATGATGGCCGAGTTGGCCCTTGCGGCCGTCGCGGCCGTGGCGTGGGTGTGGACCGCCGGCGCGGCGGACCCTTGGCAGCAGGGCCTGCACGCGGCGTGCTTCTACGTGATGTTCATCTCCAGCGTCTCGACGATCGTGTTCAACGCCAACCCGCTGCTGCGGTTCGACGGCTACTACATCCTTTCGGACCTGCTGGAGATTCCCAACCTCGCCGAGCGGTCGCGTCAGTACGTCCTGTACCTCGTCAAGCGGTACGCCTATGGCGTGCGGGGGGCGCTCGAGGTCGCCCAGGGCGCCGGCGAGAGGGCCTGGCTGCTGGGCTACGGCCTGGCATCGACGGCATTCAAGCTGTACGTCTCCGTGCAGATAATCCTGATTCTCACCGAGCGGTACTTCGAGGTCGGCATAGCAGTCGGGGCCGTCATGGCCGTGGCCTGGCTAGTGCTGCCGATGGGACGCTTCCTCAAATACCTCGCCGCCGATGCCGAGCTTGTCCGCACGCGGGGCCGGGCCCTGGCCGTCACGGCCGCGGCTTTGCTGCCCGTGCTGGCGGCACTGGCGCTGCCCGACGTAGCGGACCGCTGGCGGGTCGAGGGCACGGTCGAGCCGGTTAACGTCGCGTACATCCACGCCGGGGCGGATGGGTTCGTCACCGACGCCCTGCCGGATGACAGCCCTGTGCAAGGCCCAGCCGCCGATGGCAGCGGCACAGCCGTGCTGATCTCGGCCGTCAACCGCCAACTGGCACAGGACGCCAACGACCTGGAAATCGCCAAGGAAATCATGGCCGCCAGGCGGCGCGTGGCGCAGCTCCAAAGCGCCGCCGACTCCCGCGACCTTGCCCTGGTGCAGATCCTCGACGCGAGCCTGGAGAGCCTCGATAAGCAGCATCGGTTGGCCAGGCAGGAGTTGGCCGGGCTGACGGTCCACTCGCCCCTTAGGGGGCGGTGGACATCGTCCGAGGCCGACTTCCTCCGCGGCGCGTATGTAAGGAAGGGCCGAAAGGTCGGCAAGGTGGTGGCACTGGACCCGGTAATGATCGTCGCCGACTGCCCCCATCGCCTTGCCGGGATGCTCCTGGCGGAGGCCCTGCCGGCGGCTGAGATCCGCATCGCCGGTCAGCCCGCGACAAAACTGGCCGGCACGTGGAAGATTCGTCCAGCCGGGGCAAGGGGCGAGAATGACGCGCCTGTCCGGGCATCGTCGGTGAACCCCGCGGCGGAAGCGGACGGCGGCCGAGATGGCGCCGCCTTTGAACTGGTAGTAACCCCTTCGGGACCTGGTGATTCGCCACTTATGCCCGGACAGTCTGTTTTGGTCCGCTTCGACCTTCCTCGCAGGCCGCTGCTCTTGCAGTGGTGGCGGTCGATTCGCCAGATGGCCCAGCGGCGGCTGGGGCTGTTCTGACGTAATGCCTCAGTTACAGGGGGTGGGCTCACTTCGCGAACCCGCCGCGGCGGGCTATTGACCGGCCGGTGCAAGCCAAAGCGGTCCCGGCGTGTCCCGGCGCGCCGGGAGCGCGCCGGGACGCCGCCGCCGCAAAGGGCAAGCCGCTGCCGAGGCATCTTCAAACTTCGGCGCGCCATCACTTCCAGCGGGACAGCACCGACAAAGGGAATCCCCCCTCGACTGCGCTCGGGACTTCGCAATCCGCAATCGACACGTAACAACGCCCGCTGGGTGATTGCGTTGGCCTGTGCGGGCCGCTAGAATACGACACTGTTATGCATAACATCATGCAATGTCTGGAAGGCTTTGGCTCGCCGCGTGTTGCGCTGTTGGGCGACTTCATGCTCGACCGCTACGTCTACGGAGAGGTCGACCGCATCAGCCCCGAGGCGCCCGTGCCGGTGCTCAAGGTCGTCCGCCAGGAAAGCAGGCCCGGCGGGGCCGCGAACGTTGCCGCGGGCGTCTTGGCGCTCGGCGGGAAGATAGCCTGCATCGGCGTGGTCGGGCAGGATCACGCGGCTGAGGAACTGTCCAACCTGCTGGTCTCATCGGGGGCCGAGACGTCCAGCCTGATCCGCCTGCCGGGGCGGGCGACGTCGGTGAAGATCCGCTACGTCGGCCTGGCGCAGCATCGGCGGGTCCAGCAGATGATCCGCGTTGACCACGAGGAGACCCAGCCGGTGCCGGATAACGTCTGGGCGACGCTTCGCTCTGCCGTGGCGGGCGAGGCGCGGAAGGCGCCGGTCCTGGCGATCGAGGACTACAATAAGGGTGTATTGACGGACGATTCATGCCCCCGGATGATTGCCGACGCGCGGCAGTTGGGTTGCCAGGTGATCGTTGACCCGGCGCTGATCGCCGACTACCGCCGCTACCGAGGCGCGACGCTGCTGACGCCCAACCGCTACGAATGCGAACTGGCCGCCGGGATACGGATCGTCGACGAGCCGAGCCTTGCGGCCGCGGCACAGCGTCTTCTGGAGATCGCCGATGCCGAGGCGATCCTGGTGACGCTGGACAAGGAAGGCTGCTTCCTCCAGGTGCGAGGCCAGACAGGCCGGCGGATACCCTCGCCCAAGCCGCGGGCGGTTTACGACGTTACGGGCGCCGGCGACATGGTGCTGTCGGCCCTGGCCGTGGCGCGGGCCGAGGGCTGCGACTGGGACTGCTCGGCCATGCTCGCCAACGTCGTAGGCGGGCTGGAGGTCGAGCGCTTCGGCGTGGTGCCCATCACGCGGCGCGAGGTGCATGACGAGCTGCGTCACCTGGTCGGCCTGCGCGGGGCGAAGGTCCTTTATCGCAAGAGCCTGGCCGAGGAAATCCACCGGCGCCGCCTGGCCGGCGACGTGGTGGTCTTCACCAACGGCTGCTTCGACCTGCTGCACATGGGCCACGTGCGATACCTCCAGCAGGCCCGCGAGTTGGGCTCGTGCCTGATCGTCGCGATAAACTCCGACGACAGCGTGCGCAGGCTCAAGGGTCCAGGCCGGCCCATCATCGGCCAGGACGAGCGAGCGGAGATGCTCGGCTCGCTGGAGTCCGTGGATTACGTTACTATATTTGACGAGGACACGCCGACGGAGCTGCTGGAGCTGCTCCGCCCGGACGTGCTGGCAAAGGGCGGCAGCACGCCGCACGTGGTGGGGCGCGAACTCGTCGAGGCGTACGGCGGGCGCGTGCTCACGCTGGACCTCGTCGAGGGGCCCAGCACCACGAAGATCATCGAGCGCATCATGGACTCCGGCGCCAAACAGAGTTGACGCTCTGGCGGCCACCGCGGGGCCCGGCGCGAAAACAAGGAGTGTACTCATGGCCGGTAAGGCAGTATTTCTCGACCGCGACAACACCGTTATGGAGGACCCCGGCTATGTCAGCGACCCCAAGGTGGTGAAGCTTCTGCCGGGGGTGGAGCTGGCGCTTAAGAGCCTCAGCCAGTGCGGCTACAAGCTGGTGGTGGTGACCAACCAGTCCGGCATCGCGCGCGGGCTGCTGACGGAGCAGACGCTCGAGATGATCCACGCCGAGCTGCGCCGGCAGTTGTCGCAGCGCGGAGCGCACCTCGACGCGATCTACTACTGCCCGTTCCACCCCGAAGGCACGATCGAGGAATACGCCAAGGAATCCGACCTCCGCAAGCCCCAGCCGGGCATGTTGCAGTTGGCGGCAAAGGAGCTGGACCTCGACCTTTCCCAGAGCTGGATGGTCGGCGACAGCGCCCGGGACATCGAGGCCGGGCAGCGGGCCGGGTGCAAGACCATCCGCGTCCGCTCGCGGGCGGACCATCACGCCACGCCGGGCCTGGAAAACGACGAGGACGTCCAGGCCGACTACACCGTGCGAAACCTTGTCGACGCCGCGAGGGTGATA
>CAYOBS010000169.1:6444-7974 GCA_964402305.1 uncultured Planctomycetaceae bacterium
GAGATACTCCGCCACGTCCGCCAGATCGCTCGCCAGGAGCAGACCGAGGAGTTCAGCTTCGTCAAGCTCCTGGCCGGCATAGTGCAGGTCTTCGCGATTCTGGGCCTGGGCATGATGGCAGTCAAGATGCTCGGCGAGAACAACCAGGAAGCGTCGCTCTGGGCACAGGTCACGATTATCCTTCAGTTGATGAGCCTGACGCTGTTCTTCGCCGTGAAGCGAGAGTAGGCCCTGGCGGGGCAGGGCAGGGCGGGGCGGGGGGTTTTCCCTTGTCGCGCGCGCGGGGCCGTGCTATCCTTGTGATATGACAACGCTTGCTGAGATCGAGGCCGCCGCCGACGCTCTGCCTCCCGAGCAGAAGCAGGAACTGCTGCTGTTTCTGGTCACGCGCCTCCGCGCGGAAGGAACGCCACTGCCCGAACCGCGGAAGTTCCCGCGCCAGCAGATTGCGGCCTGGATCGAAGAAGATGAAGCCGACATGCGTCGGTTCAGCGAGGGCAAGTGAGGCTCTTCCTCGACACCAGTGTTCTTCTGGCCGCCAGCGGCTCGGCGACAGGTGCCTCACGCGAGATACTCCGACGAGCCACTGCCAACAACTGGGTTCTGATCGTGACCCCTTGCATCATCGAGGAAGTGGTCCGGAACCTTCCCAATCTGCCGCCGGCCGCCACCGCCGAATGGGCTCGGTTGCGCACCGGCCTCCTGCTTATGGACGACGTGTTGACGCTTGACCGTCCGGGGGTATTCGGACCAGCCAAGGACCGCCCGATCCTATTCAGCGCGATGGCTTGGGCTGACGTGCTGCTCACGCTCGACCGGAGCGACTTCGGGCACCTCATGGACACCACGTTCTACGGTCTGCTGGTTCTCAAGCCGGGTGTCTTCCTGGAACGGGAGCGCGCCGCCGGGCGCCTCAAGGCCAGATGACAAGCCAGACGGTTACCTTCTCCCGCCTTGCCGGGCTGGGACAACTCGCCGCCTCCGTCGCTCACGAGCTGCGAAACCCCCTCAGTCGATATCTTCGAGCCGTTCATCACCACCAAGCCGCAAGGCACCGGCCTGGGCCTGTACATATGCCGGCGGATCATCGAGAGCCTTCACGGCCGGCTTGGATACCGCGACGGGGAGCGCGGCGCCACCTTCTGGTTCGAACTACCCGCCGTGCACTAAACTGATAGGAAATTTGACTTTGGGTTGGCCCTCGGGCTGGCTAGGGGCTGTGCCCGGGGGGCGGGGGGTTTTCGTCTCCAGCAAAGTATCCAATAGGTACTTGCAGGAATCATCAGCGATCACCTGGCCGGTCGCATCCCGAAAAATCAAACCAGAGCACCAGAACACCGCGACCGTCTTTAAGCACTATTTCTTGAGATTGGATATGTCCATCGTAGTACTCGCGGGGGCCGCATGTCCATTTCACGTTCTCCTCTCCGAGCATAGTCCGCAAGAACATCATCTTGACCACCTCGCCTAGCGCGCTGCCGACCATCACTTGGGCTATGAAGGCCGGCGCGTCCCTGAATCCGGGCGCCT
>CAYOBS010000170.1:0-7961 GCA_964402305.1 uncultured Planctomycetaceae bacterium
CATGAATGTTTCTTGTCAAAAAAACAAGATGTTACAGGTTTGCAGTGCAGAGGCCACAGAGAAGAAGATCGATATTAAAAGGGGATTGCATGACGATTCATGCAATCCCCTTTTGCTTTATTCCTCCGCGTTCTCTGGTATGAAAAGAAGGTAGTAGGTAATCCCGGCGCGCCGGGAGCAGGGGTCAGGCGACAGCCATCGTCCTCGTTCTCGTCCTCGTCCTCGGCTTTTCGTTTCTTCGGGCGAGCCGATGGCTCATGTGCAACTGCGTTAAGAAGCGGGGCCTCTCACTTCGTCTCGAGCGGCTTGGGCGTCGCGTCCACGCCTTGCAGGTCGCCCATTGCCCACTGCATTCCGGCCAGGTAGTGGCCCAGGACGGCCGGGTTGGAGAATATCTCGTTGCGGTGGCCCAGCGAGCAATAGAACACCCGGCCCTTGCCCCACATCTTGATCCAGCTCACGGCAACGTCGCCGTCCGCGCGGCCGGCCTTCTTGGTGTCGGTCTTGGCGGGGTCGATGCTCAGGATCACCCGCTGTTTCTCGCGGGAGTAGATGTCCCCCCTGTTGACCGTGTATATCTCGTCGGCGACCTGGAAGCCCTTGCCGTCAAACGAGGCGTTGACGGGGTTCGTCGGGGCGTCGTTCCTGACGCCGACCTCGCAGTTCCACGGATGGCCCGAGAACCAGCCGCCCATCATCTCACCATATTCCTTCCAGTTATACGAGCAGTCCGTCGCGGCGTGGATGCCGAAGACGCCCCCGCCGTTTTTCACCCACGACATGAAGCTCTCGCGCAGCTTGGCCGTGTCGGGCTTGCCGGCAGCCTCCAAAGCCTTGACAGCCTCTTCATACTTGGCCAGCTCGTCGGCGTACTTCTTCTGGGCGGCCACGAGGCTGGCGGCGTCCTTGAACTTCATCGCGTCGAGCTTGGCCGGCTTCTTGGGCCCTTTGGCCTCGAACAGCTCGCCGGTGGTGTTGTTGAGCACCACGAGGTCGAACTGCTTGAGTTTCTCCGGCTCGAAGTTCGACAGGTCGTCGCTGACCACGGCCGTGTAGGCGCCGGTCTTCTCGCCCATCATCGCCAGGACGATCTTGCCCCGCTCGATGGCCGGGGCATGGTTGAAGCCGCCGCAGTGGGAATAGACCAGTATCTTCCGCACCTTGACGGGCTTGGCTGGGGCCGTCTTGGGGCACGCGGCCTCGATCTTCTTCATTTCGTCGGCCGGGACTTGGGCCCGCGCCGCCGCCGCCGCCATGGCCCATACCGCCGCGCACAGCGAAATCGCCGTCAGTATCATCACGCTACGCCGCATTTTCCTGTCTCCTAGTATTGGTGGATGTCGCTCACCGTCGCCTGTCGCCGAAAACCACAGACAGCCGGCACACAGCCGGCACACAGCCGGCACGTACAATTTTAACCCAGCGCCGGCGTCGAAGTTCCTGCCGACAAGGTTCCTGCCGTAGAGGTTGACATAGGGGACTGGCTCCGAAGTCCCGATGTGCATCGGGATTCGTCGCGCAGCCCGCAGGGTCCCTTCGGGAGTGCCCTGTCCCCGGTGTTAGTCGGGGGAGGTGATAAACGGCGGGGACAGGCACCTCCCCAGCAAATCCCGACGTACGTCGGGACTGGGTCGGAGCCAGTCCCCTATGGGAGCCAGTCCCATGGAAGCCAGTCCCCTATGGGAGCCAGTCCCATTTGGGACCTGTCGTGGGTGAGCCGAAGGCCCATCATGAACTGCCCCCCATCCACGGACCACTACTTGCTCTTCTTGTTGTCTTGCTCACCCACCAGCATCCTGGGGCCGAACTCTTCCAGGCGCCACTTGCCCTCGGCTCGCCGGCCAATCACGAACGAAGTCTTCGGGTTGGCTTTCGCGAAACGCCCGATCTCTTCATCACTCATCACGCACAGTGCGGTGGTCAGCGCGTCGGCGGTGGCGGCGTCGCCGGCAATCGCCCACGCGGCCCGGTCGGCGTCGACGCACTTGCCCGTTCGCGGGTCGATTATATGCCGCGATTGGGCGGTGGATGATCCGCTGAATGAGCAATCCCTGAGCATTACGGCCCCCAGCGCGGCCTGGTCGTCGGAAGGATCGCGCAGGTCCGCTTGCCAGCCGTCGCGGCCGGGGCGACGGCCGATGGCCCGCACGCTGCTCGTGCCGCCGTGGAGCAAGGCGTTGCTGACGCCCCACTCGCCCAGCAGGTCCGCGGCGCGGTCCAGCGCGTAGCCCTTACCGATGCCGCCAAGGTCGATCCGGACGCCCGCGTCGAGCCGGCTGACGCTCATGGCGTTGGCGTCGATGGCGATGCGATTCATCCCGGCGGCGGCTTTTTCGCCGCGGCCCCTTGGGGGCGAGCCGGCGGTAACGTCGAACGCGCCGAAGGTCCGTTCCCACATGCGTCGCGCGGCCTGGAGGCACTCGGCCGTCTCGATCTCCACCACGACGGGCTTGCCAGGCTCGGCGGCATTGATCCGCGAGATGTCGCTGTACGGCATGAAGCGGCTGAGCAGGCGTTCCAGGCGGTCGATCTCGACGAACGCGGCCTCGGCGGCCCCGCGAGCGGCGGCCTGGTCGGCTTGGGCGATGAGGATCTCGAACATGGTCGCCATCGCGCGGTGCGACACTGGCCGAATGACCGGGCCGGACGCGGGGTGCGACGTGGCGGGCGTTTTTCCGCTCATGGCGCCGGTCTCCCGGCCGGCGAGGCCGGCGCGGAAGCCGGCGTGCGGCGTTTGGCCAGCACCTCGTCGCGGTATTTTTTCCAGAGGTCTGCCCGAATGCCGACGGTCAGCACCACAGCCGGGCGAAGGCCCACGTGCTCGAACTGGTAGTTGTCCTTGTCTTTCAGCCGCGTTTCGAGCTTTGGCCACGCCTCGGAGCTGAAGATAATCATCGGCGCGTCGGGATTGGCCGGGACGTCGGTGAAGTAGGCGACGCGGTCGAAGCGGCGCAGGTACCACGGCAGCGGCCATTGGTCGTGAGGGTCCGGGGTGAAGACGTTGATTAGCATGTGGTAGCCCGCGGGGTCGACGGATGCGAGCCCCTCGGCCCTCTGGCCGAGCTTTACCGCGCCGCTGAGCGTGTGAGCGTAGACCCACGGGTTGCGGCGGTCGTCGAAGTAGCGGAAGTTCGTCAGGAAGGCGAGCCGGCCCAGGTGTGCGGCCCCGGCCAGGAGAACCACGCACAGGGCCGCCTTTAGCCAGACTCGCGGCATGCAGCGGACCAGGGCGCCCGCGCCCACGCCGGCCAGGAGGATCATCCCGTGCAGCGGGCCAAGCACGCACCAGGGCGTTTTGTAGGGCAAAACCGTGTATATGCACATGAGCGCGATCGTGTAAACGGCCAGGAACCGCACGAGCCGCCCGTCGGCCTTGCCGAGGCAGCGTCCGGTGAAGCCGGCGGCCATGCCGACGACGGCCAGGGCGCCGATGAACGCCTCGGTCCAGACGGGTCCGCGCCCCGGGTAGTTAGTGTAGAACAGGTTCCGGAAGTGGAAGTCCCACGGGTGGAGGTGCAGGTTTCCTCCCTCGGCCGGGCCGCCCAGCGCCCGCCCGAAGGCGTGAGCGTAAGCGGCGACGGCATCGATCGGGCCGCGCGCATTGGTGAAAAACGACGAGAAGAACACGCCGGCCACGATCGCCCAGGCCGCCAGGGCCGCCAGGACCCGCCAGTTCCAAAGGCGCTGGCGCACGCCAATACGTTCCGCCGCGCCATCGCCTGCACGGCCGCTGCCGCCGATGAAGCGCTGCCAGAGCGTCGTAGAGCCCAGGGCGACGACCATCGCCGCGATCGCGAACACCCACGTTTCCTTGGTGGCGTACATCAGGCCGGCCGATGCGCCGGCAAGTATGCACCACCCGATGTTCCCCCCGCGGGCATAGCGATAGCCGGCGGCGATCAGCAGGAACGTGAAGAGGACCAGCGGCGCCTCCATGATGTAGTACCGGCTGTAGTAGCTCAGCGCCGGCGAGAGTGCCGTAAGCATTGCCGCAACCGCGACGGCCCAGCCGCCCAGCCCGTCAAGCAGCAGCAACCCCGCCAACACCAGCGCCATGCCGCAGATTGCCGGTACCAAACGGAGCGTCGCCTCGTCGAGGCTGGCGTAGGTACTCTGGCCGCGGAGATGGGCGATCGGCAGCGTGAGGTAGTTGAGCGTCGGGCCGTGAAACTCGTTCGGGTCGTAGCGGTAGTAGTTCCGCTCCAGCAGGTCGCCGAGTTTCCAGGCGAGGACGGCCTCGTCGGTGTGCATGGGTCTGACGGCCAGCTTCGGCAGCATCATCGCCGCCGCGCACCCGCCGGCAAGGCACACCAAAATGACAAAGGCCGCTCTGTGTTTCATTGTCAGCCCCGGCCCCTCCATGAAGGCTGCTTTTCCAACCCCTCCCCCATCAAGGGCGAGAGGTACTTCACGCCGCATCGGGATTGCCGGCCATGGGTCCTATAGGTCCCATAGGACCCATGCGACAGGGGCCACCGCGCCGTGGTTGCTGCCTGCCGGCAAGTAGGCGGCAACCACGGCGCGCATGGAAATCTTTATCAGAAACGTCGCGGGGCCTATTTCGCCGGCAGGGCGTAGACCTCTATCTCGGAGTAGCGGTTCAGGTCGTCGGCGGTGTTTCCGTTGGAATACTCGCGGACGTATCGGGCCTTGATGCCCTTGCAGTCGACGAGTTGGCCTTCGTTGGTCTCGAAGAACTCCCAGGCCTCGCCGAGGCCAAGTCCGGCGGAGTTGTCGTGGTCGTTGTTGAAGACGGTCCGGACGTTCTTGATGAAGTCCTTGTCGTCGGCGACCTGGATGACCACGTCCTTATAGACGCGGGGGTCTTTGTGCTCGTGCCAGGTGACGATGGCGTAGATGCTGTACTGGGCGCCGAGGTCGATCTGGACCCACTGCACGTTGGGGCCAAGCTCCACGTAGGCGTCTTCAACGGCTTCCTTGGACCCGTCGGTGATCAGGTCAAGCGTGCCGATGACAGGCTCCATGTCACTGGCGGTAACGGACCTCTTGAGGGCGACGTTCTTGACGCCCTTGGGGGCCAGGAACGGTTCGCGCGGCTTGGCGGGGCCCGCGGTGATCTTGACGCGGGTGCCCGGCGGCAGGTTCTTGGGCGTGCCGCTGAAACGCGGCTTGGGCAGTTCGAGCGGGATCGCCACACGGTCGCCCGCCGGCGCCGTGGCGGCCTGCCTGGTCGCTGGGCCCGATGTGGGCGCCGCCGCCGGCTGGGTCGTCGCGGATTTGCCACCCTCGGTGACCGCCGACTCAGCCGGCTTCTCGCAGGCCGTCAGGACCACAAGGCACGAAACCATCAACATTGCCGTCAGTGCTTTCATCATGGCTATTGCTCTCCCGATAATTCTTTGGTCACGTTATTTTTTCACTACCTGCCACCACTCGGGGCAATAGTGCCTGGCCCAGTCGGAGTTGACCTTCCCCGACAGCAGCCAGCTTAGCCGCCCTCGGCGGACCACCAATGTCTGATACACATGCCAGTAGCCGACCGCCACTAGCGCCAGCCCGCAGTAGCGGTGGGCGTCGCGCAGCACCTCCAGCCCGTCCGGGCCGAAAATCGGCACCATGCTGAGCATCATCGTCAGGGCCGTCGCCACACCAAGCGTCAGTGTAGCCCAGAAGCCGCATCGCTGCGGGGCGGCGAACTTGGCGTCCGGCCCGGCCGCGGCGCCGGCGCCCAGCAGGGCCGTAAGCAGCAGGAAGAACATGAACGCCCCGCCGCTGGCAACATGGCACATGAGCAGCCAGCCCGAAAGCTTCTGCCCTGCCAGCAGGTTGGGCGCCATGCCCGTTACGGCCAGGGCCAGCAGCGTCAGGGCCAGCAGGATGTACGACGCCCGCTCGATGAGGCCCAGCCGCCGCAGGTCGGCCTTGCCGCCGACAGGCCCGGCCGAGCGAACCCGCCGCCCAGCCGCCAGGAAGTGCAGGAAACTGAAGCCCACTGCGCCTGCCAGGACGGCAATCGAAATCATGCGGAATAGTTCGTCATTGTTCATAATCAGCGGGTCCTCCCGCGGCGTCGTTTGAGCACGGATGCCAGTCCCGGCAGCCCGAAGGCCAGGAGGATAGCCAGCACTATGCCGGATACCGCGAAGCCGAAGGTCTTAAGGTACGGGCGGAAGATGAATGTCAGCCCGAAGAGCTTGTGGTACATCGAGTCCAGCCCGGTGAAATGGCTCATCTCGATTGGCGCCGGCTCGCTGAGAGCCGCCGGCGTGATCGGCGGAACCTTGCCGAACAGGAAGGCCGAGCCCTCCGAATGGCAGTCGGTGCAGGCCCCGCCTGCGCCAAGGGACTGCGAGGCCGGGCGAACGTCGTGTGCGATGGGCCAGGCGTAAGGCTCAGCCGCGGGGTCGTCAAAGGGCGCCGGCTTGGCGCCGTCGAGCTTCCAGAGCTTTGAGCCGCCGACATACACGGCCAGCCCGGCGTTCTTGTCGGCGCCCAGGGCCTTGAGTGCCGCGGCGATCTTCTCCGGTGTCGGCGCCGCGGGAGCCTTGTCGGCAGGGGCTGCCAGCACGTTGCCCGTGGCTTCGAGCACCGCGGCCGGAAGCATCGGCTTGACCTTGCCGTCCTTGATGCGCCCGAAGAAGGCCGGGAAAACCATCCGGCACGGCGCGATCTTTCCGTCGGCCTGCTTGACAAACACCGGCTCGAACACCAGCGGAAGCTGGTCCGCCTCGTGCGTGACGCTGTGAACGCCCAGGGCATGAATTCGCGCGGTCTGGACCCTGGTCGGCTCGGCCGAGGGCAGCGGGCCGCTGTGGCAGGCGGTGCAGGTCAGCTTGTCCAGGTGCAACCGCGGGATGCCCTTGTGGGCGGGGCGCGGGGCGGCGCCGAAGCCGCCCTTTCTCAGTTCGGACGTCATCGCCTCGTTCCGGCCGAGGTGGCAGCCGCGGCAGCTATAGCCCTCGGCCCGGCCGGTCTCGCCCTCATAGTTCCGGCTGATCTCGTGGTTGATGCCGTTTCGGTGGCATGACACGCAGCTCAGCCCGCGAGCCATGTGGACGTCTTCCTGCGTCTGGAACTCCTGTTTGTCGATCCGGTGCGTGCTGTGGCAATAGTAGCAGCGGTTGTTCGGCAGTTTCGAGGCCGCGACATCGACGAAGGCGGAGTCCTTATAGCCGAAGCGGGTCTTGTCGAATATGACCGACGGCACGAACTGCGGGGCGTCCGGCGCCTCGCCGAGGATGCGGTCGAAGGTCTCGGGCAGCTTGTTGACGTAACCCAGCACGTGGCCAAAGCCGCTGGCGGCGGTGGCCGCTTCGAGGTAGTTGCCCCGCTCGATGTTCTTGGCCCACTCATCCTGGTTCTGGCGAAAATCGCAACTGTGGCAGCCCAGGCAGTTGATCGACAGGTTTCCGGTGGCGCCCCAGTGGTCGGTGCTCGGGTCGCCGTACTTGTCGGCAAACCGCTCGCCGTAGTCGCCGCCCGGCATGTGCCGGCCGAACTTGTCAACGTACATCCAACTGGACATGCCGATCTGCGCGGGCCTGTACGAGCCTTTCCACCCGCGCGGCGAGATGGGTATCTGCGTGCCGGTCGCCAGGTCGGCCAGAACCCACGCCTGACCGCACCGGCCTGGCGGAACGTTGGCGTCGCCCGTGTTGAAGTGCCAGCCCCGCTCAATGATCTCGTAATCGTGGCACTTGCCGCACGAGGCCTTCAGGCTGATCGGCTTGGCGTTCTTGGCGGACGGGTCGACTTGTTTGCCGTCCGTGTTCAGGAGATCGGTATTCTGGATGTTATGCACCGGCGTGGTCCGGCCGGGGTCGGGGGCGACCTGCTTTTCGGGCTTGGCAAGAGCCAGGTTCGCCAGGCAAGTTGACGCGGCCGCCGCGGCCGCGATGCAGATCATCCATCGCGGCGCGGGAGCCTTGGCTTTGTAGTTCATTCTGTTTAATCCGATGTCCGGGGGCCTTAGACCTTGAACTCCTCGGGCGAGAACGTCA
>CAYOBS010000171.1:0-7938 GCA_964402305.1 uncultured Planctomycetaceae bacterium
TGTCCGACTTTGTGGTTATCGGCGAGAACATTCACTGCACGCGGGTTGTAAAGCTTGGCGGCAAGACGACGGCCGACATGCCGGGCGGCGAGGTGGGCGTGGCGTTCAAGCACGCCGGCGCCCAGCGCGTGCTGCCCATCCCGGCCGACTGGGCGAAGATCTCGCCGGCATACGGCGACGGCAAGATCAAGCACATGGCGCTGGCGATTCACCAGGCCACGCGCGGGAGCAGCGCCGACGATCGCCGGGCCGGCGAGGACTATCTTGCCTCGGCCGCCCAGCGGCAGATCGACGCCGGGGCGTCGTTCCTGGACGTAAACGTCGACGAGTACTCCCACAAGCCCGACGAGCAGATCGCGGCGATGCAATGGCTCGTCACGTTCCTCTGCGATCGGTTCGAGGCGCCGCTGAGCATCGACTCATCCCACGTGGCCACCGTTGTGGCGGGGCTGGAATGCTGCAAGGATCCCAGCCGCGGGCAGATGGTCAATTCCGTCAGCCTGGAGCGACAAGAACTGGTGGAAGTGATAAGCCGCTACGGCACCGAGGCCGTCGTCAGCGCCGCCGGCGTCAACGACCTGCCCAGCGACGTTGCCGGCCGGATCACGAACTTCGAGTTGATCATCTCCCAGCTCGACGCCGCCGGCATCGAGCGGCAGCGGATGCACCTCGACCCGCTGGTGTTTCCCATCAGCACCGACCCGATGCATGGGCGGAACTTCCTGGACGCCACGGCCGAGGCCGTGCGGCGCTTCGAGGGCGTCCGCCTGAGCGGCGGCTTCAGCAATGTATCGTTCGGCATGCCGCAGCGCAAGCTGCTGAACATGGTCTTCGTGCTGCTGTGCGCCGAGGCCGGGGCGTCCAGCGGGATCATCGACCCGGTGCAGATGCCCATTTCGGAGATTGCCGCTATGGACACCTCGGCCGAGACATTCAAACTCGCCAAGGCGTTTCTGACGGGCGAGGACATGTTCGGCATGGAGTTTATCGCCGCCCACCGCCAGGGCCGGCTGGGCTGAGCAGAGTTCCCGGGCCCGCCCGCCGCCATTGCTTCGGCATGGCTTGCTTCTCACCGCAGCGTCATGTTGTTGCGATGGACGGCCTCGTCGTAGAGCTTCTCGCCGAGGACCTGGGCGATCTGGTGGGTCTTCAGGCCCTTGATCCGGCCCAGGGCGTCGGAGTCGTAGTTGGTCATGCCCCTGGCGATCTCTCGCCCGGTGGAGTCGACTATGCTCACGGTGTCGCCCTTCCCGAAGCGCCCCGCGACCTCGGCGACCCCGGCCGGCAGGAGGCTCTTGCCGCCCTGGACAAGCGCCGCCGTCGCGCCGTCGTCGACGATGAGCCTGCCCGAAGGCCGGGATGCGTGGCCGATCCATCGCAGCCGGCTCGAGAGCTTTCGCTCGGACGGGACAAACAGCGTGCCAACGTCCCGCCCGGCCAGGATGCGCGCCACCACGTTTGGCGTCCGCGAGTTGGCGATCAAGGCGATCTCGCCCGAACTCGTCGCCAGCCGGGCCGCGGCGATCTTACTGGCCATGCCGCCAGAGCCGAGGCGGCTTTTCTCGGCCGTAACCAGCCCGGCGGCTGAGTCGTCGCCATGGGCGATCACGCCGATCCGCCGCCCGCCGTCCATCACGCCGTCGACGCTGGACAGGAAGACAAGCATCTCGGCCGCCAGCATCCCGGTGACGTGCGCGGCGATGGTGTCATTGTCGCCGTAGCGGATCTCGTCGATGGCGACGGCGTCGTTCTCGTTGATGATCGCCAGGATGCCCATCTCGTGCAAGGCCTGCAGCGTGTTGCGGATGTTGAGGTATCGCGTGCGGTCCTCGAAGTCCTCGCGGGTCAGCAGCACCTGGGCCACGTGTACGGCGTGGCGGGCGAAGGCGTCGTGGAAGGCATCCATGAGCCGGCCCTGCCCGACGGCGGCGACGGCCTGGAGCTCCGGCATTGTCCTGGGTCTGGCGGCCAGGTCCAGCTCGCCGACGCCCGCGCCGATGGCGCCGCTGGCGACCAGCGTCACCTCGCGCCCGCCGTGAATCAGCGCGGAAATCTGCCTCGCCAGGGCGCGGATCGTTTTAAGCTCGAGCCGCCCGGCGCGGTCGCAAATGGCGCTGGTGCCGAGCTTGATCACCAGCCGCCGCACGGCGGCCAGTTGCCGCCGCGGAGTCTTGTTGTCAGATTTGTCGCCCATGGGCTGTCCTGCCTTCTCCGACGATAATAGTCCATCGCAGTCCGTCACGAACCTTCGGTTCACCCGAAGACATGAAAAGAAAGACTGTTTCGTTTCCCAGGGATTGCCAACTCGTACGTGTTTAGCGATGGCACGTTCTTATCTTGCGTCAAGAGCCGCAAGATGGCGCGACCATATGGAGTGCGGTGACGAGCCCCGACACAGTCGGGGCGACCTCACCGCTTTGGCTCGAGCGCGAACGAGCCGTGGATAAAGGGGCAAGCCAAAGCGGTGTCGTCGCCCTTTGGGCTCGCCACCGCACTCCATAAGGCTCGCGACAGTTCTCAACAATTGGTCACTAGACACGAACGCTATCACTGGGCTTATGCTACTACTCTTCCTACTGCCTGTTACCGATTACCTTGTATTTCATCCATCGCGATCTGCCCGGCTGCCTCGGCCGGGACACGGCCTAGCACGCGGCAGATCATTTCCACGTTTCGGCGTGTCGCGCCCATCCGGCTGCGAACGTAGTCCCGTGCCTCGGCAGCGGCCTTGGCGGCCGCGGGCAGGTCGGTCAGCCACGCCGCGAACTGCCGGCAAAGCGCCTCGGCGTCGGCCACGCGCGAGCAGCCGTGTGCGGCCAGTTGCTCGGCCTGCGGGAAGTTGAACGTGTGAGGCCCGAACGCCGTCGGCTTGCCCAACGCGGCTGACTCTATCATGTCCGAGCCGCCCATGTGTACAAGCGACCGGCCGACGAACACCGCCGCCGCCAGGGCGTAGAACTTCCGCAGCTCGCCCATCGTGTCGCCCAGCAGCACGTCGGGCCTGCCGGCGGGTGCGGCGGCGCCGTCGCCATGCTCGCTTCGCCGCGCAAGCGAAAGGCCACGCGAGGCGATCAGCCGGGCCACCTCGTCGAACCGCTCCGGCTTTCGCGGCACTATCGCCAGCCTGGCCGCGGGGCAGGTCTTCCGCACTGCTGCCAGCACATCCAGGCAGATGACCTCCTCGCCGTCGCCCGTCCCGCCGGCGACAAGCAGCCCCTCGCCCGGCTCGATGCCCATCGCGGCGGCCAGGGCCTCCTGCCCGGCGACGTGCCGGCCGATGAGGGCGGTGTCGAACTTCATCATGCCGGTCGCGTGGATCTTTTCCGGCCGGACGCCGAGGTCGCGGTACATCGCCGCGTAGCTCTCATCCTGCACGCCGATGGCGGTCAGGCGGTTAAAGAGCTTGCCGGCAAGCTTGCCCAGGCGTTTGTAGCGGGGGTAGCCTTTGTCGGCGCCCAGGCGGGCGTTGACGATGACCACGGGTATGTTCCGCCGGTTGCACGCGGCCAGGAAGTTAGGCCAGGCCTCGCCCTCGATCAGCACGACCAGGGAAGGCTTCTGGCGGCGCAGTGCCCGCCCGACCGCCAGCGTGAAATCCAGCGGCCAGCGGAACACGGCGTGGTCGCGCCCGAAGAGTTTCTTCGCCGCGGCCATGCCGGTGTCGGTGGTCGTCGAGATCGCCACGCGGTAGTCCGGGAGTTGCGAGTGCAGTTCGGCCACGAGCGTCCGGGCGGCGTTGACCTCGCCGAGGCTGACGCCGTGAATCCAGATGGTGGGCTGAAGGCCGTAGGAAATCGGCGCGGCCCCAAACCGCTGGCCGAGGTCGCCGCGGTACCGGCCATGGCGGGCCATGCGGTACAACCATATCGGGCTGGCCGCCGCCAGTCCGAGAGCGTAGATAACGTCCAGGATTATTCCCATCACCGCAAGAGTATGCCGGTGCGCGGGCTTCGCCCGCAAATGATAAATGCCGAATGCCAAGAATGCCAAGAATGCCATGAATGCCAAGAATGCCAAGAATGCCAGGGGCGGCAGGCTTCCGGCTTCAGACTTGTTTGCACGCACGCCGAGCGGGCGAGCATAGGTCCCATAAGACCTATGGACCTATTCCCAGTGAAGGCATCCGGTTCCGGGTTCCCAATACCTGGTTCCGTTGTTTGTTTTTCCGGGTTCCGCTTTTTCCCCACCGGCTACTGGCTACCGACTACGGGCTACGGGCTACTACTTGAATCCTTCCACGTGCCCGAGCGTGTATTTTTCGACGGCCTTGGCGAGGTCCACGTTGTTGATGTTGGCGAGGGTACACATCCAGGCCAGGACGTCGGCGAATTCTTCTTCCTTGTTGTCCTGGTCGGCCCCGGCAAGGGCGGTGGCCAGTTCGCCCACTTCCTCGATGAACCACATGAAGGTCCCGGGCGTGCCTCGCTGGCTGTCGCGGGCGTAGTACTTGTCGCGGATGAACTGCTGGAACTCGCGGAGGGTGATGTTGTGGGTCAAGAGGGCTTCTCCAGTTCTTCGATGGCGTCGTCGATGCGTTCCAGGACTTGCCCGGCTCGGCTTTGGGGGTCCAGTGCGAGGGCTTTTTCGACATCCTCGCGGGCGCGGCGGAGCATGGCGGGGTCTTTTGCGGCCTGGCCGGCGAGGTAGCGTATCATGGCGGTCTTGGCCCAGGCGTCGGCGGATTTCGGCTCGAGGAGCGTCACTTTTTCGATGGCGGCTATGGCGTGTCCGAAGTCGCCGTTGGAGCGGTATATGGCGGCCATCGCCTCGTAGGCGTTTGGCTGGTATGGGTTGATGTGGGTGACTTCCGCGAAGTACGTCAGCGCCTGGTCGTTTTGCCCGAGCGAGCGGTATGTCTCGGCGATCTGGCGGGCGTACTTGGGGTTGGTCATCGTGTGGCGGTGGAGGTGGATGAGGTTGGGCAGGGCCTTTTCCGGCTGGCCTAGCTGGTTGTAGATGGTCGCGAGCTGTTCGTAGCTGTAGTTGTCGAGCGGCTGGCGCTGCTGGAGGAGTTCCAGAGCGGCGATTGCCGGCGCCCATTGCTTCTTGGCGATGTAGCATTGCGAGAGCACCTTCGGGGCGAAGCTGGTGGTGTGGTCGATCGCTTCGAGCTTGTTGGCGGCCTCGACGGCGTCGTCGTACTTCTTGCTGTCGGACAGCACGACGGCCAGGACTCCCAGCGCGCGGGCGGAGTTGGGGTCGAGCTGGAGCGCCTTTCGCGCGGTCTGCTCGGCCGAGCGCTTGTCGCCGCGATTGAACTGCGCCAGCGCGAGCGTCGCCTGGGTGGCGGGGTCCAGGGGCTTCTCCTGGGCGGCCTTGGAGGCCTTGGCCAGGTCAGGCGGGGGCTCGGGGTTGAAGCCCCACTTTTTGACCGTCGCGTGTGCCCACTTGTCGAAGGCATGGTCGAAGTCCTTCTCCGGCACGCCGACGATCCGCTCGAAGACCTCGGCCTGGCTGAGGCCGTCGTGGAAGGCCTTGATCATCTCGATGACCTTTTCGTAGCCCTTGGTCTCGATGATGTACTCCATCACCCACTCGCTCTGGGCGTACGCGAGCGTCCTGTCGCCGTCCTGCTTGGGCCTGATGAAGCCCCAGTCCAGTTCCTTCATCGGGAACAGCTTGCCGGTCCGCGTGGCCTGGACGAGCATCTTTACGAACGAGTAGTTTCGCTTGTCGGGCTGCTGGAAGACCGCGCAGGCCTCGGTGAACCAGTGCGGGATGCGGTTGTCAGTGGCCGAGAGTGTGACCGTGTGTGTGTACTCGTGCCTCAGCACGACGGCCCAGTTGTGCGTGCCGAAGGGGCTGCGCTCGCTGTTGGGGGCCACCAGCGCTATCACGCGCCCGGTCGATGCACCGACGGTGCCGATCCACCCGCGCCCGGTGATGCGCACCGAGAAGTCCGCGTGGTTGGGGAAGAACTCGACGATTGTCTTCTCGGCCGGGGCGTGGGCGTAGTCGGCCGTGATCTCCTTGTAGATCCTCTCCATGTACTCGGCGACCTGGTCGGCCAGGATGGCGTCGAGCGTGCCGTCGACCTTGACGATGAAGTGGTCCGTCTCGCGGACCATGTAACCCTTCATCTTCTTCAGCAGGTTCAGGAAGTTGACGGCATCGGCGCGGAAGTCGTCGATCTCGTGGGCTTTCTTGAGCGTCTCGAGGGCCTTGTCCTCGTCGCCGGTCTGGAGGAACATCTTGCCCAGGCCGGTAATAGGCTCGGCCTGCTCGGGGGCCAGGCTGATGGCCTGGCGGAAGTACTTCTCCGCCAGCACGAACTGCCTCCCGGCCGAGAGCCACTCGGCAATCGCCAGCGGCAGGCCGTGGTAGCCCGCGTTGACCTTGCCGGCGCGGTCGATGTAGGGCTGGGCCTTGTCGGCCTGGCCGAGTCGGATATTGACGGCCGCCATCAGGCTAAGGGCGTCGAGGTGGTTGGGGTTCGCCTTGAGCACCTTCTCGACGATAGGCGGGACCTGGTCGAACTTGCGCCACTGCATCATGCAATCGGCCTTGAGCAGCAGCGCGTCGGCGTTGTTAGGCTGGATCGCCAGGGCCTTGTCGGCCAGGGCGATGCACTTCTCGAACTGCCACTTCGACAGCTCGATGGCGCCCAGGCCCGCGTGGGCGTCGGGAATCTCCGGGTTGAGCTTCAGGGCCAGCAGGAATTCCTTCTCGGCCGAATCCGGGCGGTGCTTGCTGAGCAGAAAGACCCCGGCGGCGACGTTGGCGGGCCAGTAGCCCTTGTCCGCCTTGAGGTATGCCTCCTGAAGGTAGTTGTGAAGGATGTTCGACGCCTGCTCGCTGGCCCGCTGGCCGGTGAGAATGGCGTAGCGGTCCATGATCCGCCCAAGGGCGACCAGGCCGCGGGCGTCCTTGCGGTAGGCGTCGCCGGCCAGGCATCGCGACATCGTCTTGTATACTTCCGTGGCCTTGGCCTTTCGGCCTAGCGTCTCCAGAACCATGCCGTGGGCGAATATCGCCGGCGCCCAGGCGGGCTCGAGGTCGTTGCCGGCCGCGGCACGCTCGAGTGCCTTCTCGTACCGGCCGAGAGCCCAGAGCGCATCGGCCATGGCGACTTGCCAGTCGGCCCGTTTGGCGCCCTCGGCCTGGACCTTGCCGAGAGCTTCGAGGGCATCTTCGTCCTTTCCGGTCATGGCGAGCGTCCGGGCCAGCCCGATGGCGGCCGGGACACGCAGAGCGGCGCTGTCCGGCAATTTGCGGTATTCGGAAATGGCCGGGGCGTACTGGCCCCGCATGTACAACTCATCCGCTCGCGCGATCGTTCCGGGCGGGGCCTTGGTTACCGTCGAGGCTGGGGCGGTGGCGGTGGCCGGGCCGGCAATGCCTGGCGCCAGGCGCTTGACGATGGACTCTATGCCGCGCGAGATCGGGTCGAGCACTGCCGGCCTGGCCTTGCCATCGCCACCGGGCTGGGTTGCCTGGGTTGCGGCGGGTTGGGTTGCTGCGGGCTGAGTGGTGGCGGGCTTTGTCTGCGCCGTGTCGGCCAGAGCTGCCGGCACGAATTCCAAATGCGCAACCCCGGCCGCGAGAACCGCTGCCAGCACCAGCGCCGCAAGCCGGCCGGGAGGGCTCTTAAGCGTTCCTGGCCCGGAATATTTGGCCATCATCTTTCTCCTGTGCCCGCACCGCCTCCCCATCAGGCCTTAGGCCCCCAAGGGGGGCCCCAAGGGCCGGCCGGGCTGATGAATACATTATACTCGAAGAGGCCTGCCACACTTATCGGCTAATAGCATGCCCTATGGGTCCTATAGGACACATAAGACCCATAGGACCATACGTCTTATTCCTCCGCGTCCTCTGCGTTCTCCGCGACCTCCGCGTGAGGTCTTCTTTTTTTCGCGCGGAAAAAAGCCGGGCCCGCTTTTAAGCAGCGATTTTACAGGGGCTGTTTATTGGACTCCGGGCCGGGTCCGGACGGGTCAC
>CAYOBS010000172.1:0-7923 GCA_964402305.1 uncultured Planctomycetaceae bacterium
GAAGTCGGAAGTCAGAAGTCAGAAGTCAGAAGTCAGAAGTCGGAAGTCGGAAGTCGGAAGCCTTCTTCCCGAGGCCTGCTCGCTTCAGCGAGCAGGATATAAGGTATAATGCTTGGTCGAGAGCGATGTGGGGTGGGCGATATTGCCCACCATGGTGGAGTTGTTGGGGTGGGAACCGTGGTTGTGCGGTCTGTTACAGGACGCCAGGCAGGCTGACGTCACAAGTGATGGATTTTGGGTGATTATGTATCTATAATCATTTGTGGAAGTTACAGGCAGTTTCCGCCGGATGGATGTTTCTTGGCTTTGCCGTGGCACGTCGAATGCAGTTTGAGAGGCAGGTGCGGAGTCTGGGCATGAAAGTCGCATTTGAGCCTTCGGCTCAACCAGGAATATGGAAGGAAGCAAAGGACTCATAACTAGCTGCCCCTAGAGGGCCGGCTCCCGGCTGCTGACTACCGGGTTCCGGGTTCCAGGTTCCGGGTTCCGCTTTCGGGTTCCCGGCTACCGGCTACTGATTACGGATTTTGGGAACAGGAGTGGCACCAATGGCTTCACCAACGCAACTTCATCGGACGATCGCGGTGGGCACGCCGCTGGGCGACGATGTGCTCCTTATGCGGAGCTTCAAGTTCACCGAGCGGCTGGGCCGGCCCTTCGAGATGGTCCTGGACATGCTCAGCACCCAGTCGAACATCGACTTCAGCAAGATAGTCGGGCAGAATGTGACGGTTCGCATTCAGAAGCCCAAGGACAACGAGCCGCGGTACTTCAATGGGATTGTCCGCCAGTTCTCGCAGGTCGGCGCCAGCGGCCGGCTCACGAACTACAAGGCTCTCGTGGTTCCCTGGCTTTGGCTGCTCACCCGCACGAGCGACTGCCGCATCTTCCAGGAGATGAACGTCCCGGACATCATCAAGAAGGTCTTCAAGGACCACGGCCTTACCGACTTCGATGACAAGCTCAGCGGCTCGCACCGCACCTGGGAGTATTGCGTTCAGTACCGCGAGACGGACTTCAACTTCGTCAGCCGGCTTATGGAGCAGGAGGGCATCTACTACTACTTCACGCACGAGAACGGCAAGCACAAGATGGTCCTTGCCGACTCCAAGAGCGCCCACGAGCCTTTCGGCGGCTACGAGGAGATCATCTACCGCCCGCCGACCAGCGAGTTCCGCCAGAAGGAGGTCATTACAGATCTGACGGTTACCCAGGAGGTCCAGCCGGGCACGTACGCCCACACGGACTTCGACTTCAAGGCCCCGGCCAAGAACCTGCTGGCCAAGTCGCAGGTTCAGCGCCAGCACGCGGCCGCCGACTTCGAGATGTACGACTACCCGGGCGAGTACGACCAGAAGGGCGACGGGGATGGCTACGCCAAGTCGCGGATCGAAGAGTTGCAGAGCGGTTTCGAGCTGGTCCGCGGCTCCGGCGACGTCCGCGGCATCGCCACCGGCTGCAAGTTCACGCTGAAAGACCACCCGACGTCGAGCTTCAACCGCGATTACCTGATCGTCGAGACTAACATCGAAGCCGGCACGGATGAGTTCGACTCAGCCGCGCCAGGCATGGTCCGCAAGGGCGCGTCGTTCAACAGCAGTCTTGTCGCGATCGATTACGCCACGCAGTTCCGCGCGGCCCGGACGACGCCGATGCCGATGATTCGCGGCCCGCAGACGGCGATGGTGGTCGGCCCGGGCGGCGAGGAGATTTACACCGACATGTACGGGCGGGTGAAGGTGCAGTTCCACTGGGACCGCTACAGCAAGGCCGACCAGAACAGCTCCTGCTGGATTCGCGTCTCGCAGGACTGGGCGGGCAAGAAGTGGGGCTCGATGTTCATCCCGCGGATCGGGCAGGAGGTGATCGTCGAGTTCCTGGAGGGCGACCCGGACCGGCCTATAATCACCGGCCGGGTGTACAACGACAAGTCCAAGGTGCCCTACGACCTTCCGGGCAACATGACTCGCTCGACGATCAAGTCCAACAGCTCCAAGGGAGGCAGCGGATGGAACGAGCTGCGCTTCGAGGACAAGAAGGACAGTGAGCAGATATTCATCCACGCCCAGAAGAACATGGACGAGCGGGTGAAGAACGACTCGAAGGAGTTCATCGGCAACGACCGCCACCTGATCGTCAAGAAGAAGCAGTACGAGAAGGTCGAGGAGGAGAAGCACCTGATCGTCAAGCAGGACCATTTCGAGAAGATTTCCGGCGACATGCATCACCACGTGGTGGGTTGCCGCAACGAGAAGATCGACCAGGATCTCAGCGTTACTGCCGGGAATAACATCCAGGAAAAGGTCGGGATGAACTACGCCATGGAAGCCGGGCAGGCGATCCACATCAAGGCCGGGATGAACTGCGTGATCGAGGCGGGCATGAGCGTGACGATCAAGGCCGGGGGCGGGTTCATCGTCGTGGGCCCGGCGGGCGTGACGATATCGGGCACGCCGGTGTTGATTAACAGCGGCGGCTCCGCAGGCAGCGGGGCGGGCTCTTCTCCGACGTCTCCCGACGACCCGGTCGAGGCGAAGGAAGCCGACGACGACAACGCCGGCAGCAAGGACGAGCCGCCGCCGAAGCCCCAGCCCCCGACGCCGGTGAAGTACAGCGCTCAGGCTACGGTGCTGAAGATGGCGGCCCAGGACGGCACGCCGATGGTGAAAATATGCCCGCTTACGGGCGAGCCGATGGATTGATCCGCGGCGCATCCCAGCGCGGCCAGAAGGAGCCGGGAACATGGGTGATGACGTGACAGCAGAGGTCCTTGCCGAGCAGTTGTTCGCCGATGATGGCCTCAACGTGTACGCCATACTGGACGGGGCGTCCGTGGATGGACTACTGATGAAGATGTGGGAACTCCGCCAGCCCAACATCTGCCTGTTTCCCGGCGACCTGGAGCCGGACATGGCCGAGGTCGCGCCGTACCTGGTGCCGCTCAAGCGAGGCGAGAGTTTCACCGCCTGGCTCCTGGCCGAGGGATGGGGCAGGCACTGGGGCATCTTCGCATCGAGTTCGGCCGACCTCCGCACGGCGCGCGGGCACTTCCGCTCGCTGGTGCAGGTGCAGGATGAGGACGGCGAGCCGATGTACCTTCGATTCTACGACCCGCGGGTCCTGCCGGCCTTCCTCGGCACGTGCAGCCCCGGGCAGGTCAAAAAGGTGTTTGGCCCGGTCAGCGCGTTTCGCCTTGAGGCAAAGGACCCCAAGGTCATGCTGTCCATCCGCTGCGACGCGGGCGAACTGAAAACCGGCGAGATTGCCCTGGCCGGGCCAGCACGCCGCCAGGCGGCCCCGACAGGATGATGATAAGATGCTCGTCATCAGGAAAAAACAACAGGAGGCGTTCACCCGGGCCGTGGCTCGCGGCCTGGAGTGCAACCTGCTGACGCACGCGACGAGGCAGTTTCCCGTCCGGGTACACCGGATGGGCGAGCCGGCGGCGCGGGCGCTTGTCCGCAAGGCCGTGGCAGCCTGCGGCAATTTCGGCATCGAAGACGAATACGAAATATCGCGATACCTGGACCTGATGTTCCTGCTGGGCGAGGATTTTGACACGGACGCCGCGCTGAGTTGGCCCGCGCCGGTTCTGGGCGACGAGGCGCTGACCGCCAAGCAGAAGATGGACCGCCTGTGCGAGCGTGCCGGACAGCATCTGGGCCGGGTCGAACAAGGCCCGGCAGGGCAGGGCCAGGCCGAGGCGGCGGACCCAATGGAGCACAAACCATGGTGATCATACGAAACAAACAGATGGACGAACTCGGCAAAGCCGAGGCCAGGAAGTTCCAGGACAAGATGGTCGCGCACCTCAAGGAGTTCTTCCCGGACACGTGCGAGGAACTTGGCGAGCCGCGGGTGCGAGAGTCGATCTCTCATGGCGTGGAACGGGCCGAGTCGTACGGCCTGGTGGACGAGCAGGACGTTTGCACGTATATTGACGTGATGTACGTCTTTGGGCCGGACTTCGACCGCGCCCCGGAGTGTCCGTGGGCGTCGCGGATCCTCAAAGATGAGTCCATCGACGACCCGGGCGACCTGGCCGAGATGCTTCACGAAGAAGCCCTGGCACAGGTGGCGGCCCTGGAAGGCCGCACCAACGAGGAGGGTTGACCATGGTATTAGGATGGTTCAAGAAGAAGCCCGAGACGCCGGACAAGACCGCGCCGAAGTGGGACATGGCCAAGACCCTCAAGGAGGCGCAGAAGAAGAACAAGGCCAACAACGCCAAGAAGCCGGTCAAGAAGCCCTGCGCCAAGTGCGAGGCCAAGAAGCAGGAGGTCAAGCTCGTCGAGTTCGTCGAGGTCGTCACGCGGGACAAGGAGGGCTCGGTGGTCAATCCGGGCAAGGAGGCGGCCAAGAAGTACACGAAGGTCTTCACGCGGACCGACAAGTGCGGTGCGACATGGAAGCAGTACATCAACCTCGACAAGGACCTTGACGGCAAGACGGCCCTGGCGACCGACGCGACCAAGCGGCACCCGGATTTCGGCCCGTACATCGAGTTGCGCGCTCGCGTGGAGTGGGTCGCCGGCGACAAGGACCGTTCGCTGGCCGGCAAGACGGTGTACTTCGGCAGCCAACTGACCAAGGGCAGGGAAAGCCGGCCGGCGTCGTTGAACGCGGCCGAGGACTACGGCTTCGACAGCGCGGGGGGGACCAAGGATAAGTTCACCGCCACCACGGACGCCGACGGGTGGACCTCGGTGGTCAAATTCTACCTGTCCCAGTACGCCGGGGACGAGTTCCAGTTGACGGCACAGGCCGACGAGAAGAACACGGGCAAGCCCTCGGGCACGAAGCTCACGATCGGCAAGTACATCGTCTGGCGAAGGTTCTGGTACCAGACCACCCGCCTCAGCGGCGCGGCCCTGCCGGCCCCCGGCAAGTCGGTCGCCTGCTACAAGGAGGTCTGCGCCGACATGGTCGGCGGCACCCCGACCGACGTGACGTACACGAAGACTCAGCTCGACGCCAAGGAGGCGGGCATCAGCGCTCACACGCTCTATCCGGAGCACATGTGCATCGAGAACAGCGCGGCGGTGACCAATCGCGTGATTATCGGCCGGCACAACGAGAAGGCCATCCGCAAGTTCCTGGACACCAACGTCAAAGAGCCGATCAAGATGCACCTGATGTACTGCGATTGCCAGTGGGACCCGGAGAACTGGTCGAACGCGATCAGCAAGGATGTGCCGCACGGCCTGGACACGACCACGACGACCTCCTCGGGCGCGTGCGTCAAGCCGGCGCTTCAGGGCGACCTGCTGTCGGGGGCCGAATGGTTCGCCCTGAATCCCGCCGGCCTGCCCAACGGCCAGCACGGCCCCATGGACGACACCTTCATCGTGATCCCCAAGAACCGCAGCGGGCAGTTCAACGAGATCGAGTTCAAGCTTCCGGCCAACGTCGTCAGCAAGTCCACTGGCGGGGGGATCCGGCTGGTGTTCAAGATCGCCAAGGCCGGGGTGTACCTGGGCGACAGCGACGGCTACCAGATCACCGTCGCGTTCGATAGCGACGACACCCGGGTCAACGCGACGATCTCCCACGAGACCGGGCACGCCTTCTGGCAGTCGCCGAAGTATCCGGACAATGCCGCCAACCTGCCCAAGAGCTTCAACAACACCGAGAAAGCCAAGCTGAAGGTCTATGCGGACGCCGGCTTCCACTGCTCCTACCAGGCCACGGCCTGGGGGACGCTCTACCAGAATGGCACCTGCGTCCTGGCCACACGCTCGGGCAAGAACAAGGGCAAGTACTGCGTCCTGTGCAAACCGTTTGTGCGCCTCCAGGACATGAGCGAAGGCGGAATGAAGAAGTCCTCCCGATAAGGTCGAGCAATCGCCCCGCCGATGCGCCGGCCGGGCTTGGAAAATACGCCATGACCAACAGTGAACAAGTAGCCGCCTCGATCCTGAAACTCCGGACCGACCAGTTCTTCGCCCGGGAGGTGGACCTCTCCAAGCAGGAGTTCGAACTCCTCAAGGCGGGTTTCCAGGGCGTGGCCGTCAACGCGCCGGAGTCGATCGACACGGGCAAACAGACCAAGCTCCCGCTGGTGGTGGGCATCGGCAAGACGACGCGCCGGCAGTGGGAAGTCAACGAGCCCAAGAACCTCTCGCTGGTGGCCTGGGCGCCGGAGACGGCCGCGGTGTTCCTGGCCGACGCCTCGCCGCCCCGCATCAAGCGCCCGCCCACGGAGATCGTCAGCCGTATGCCACCCGAGCCGAGCGAGAAGCCCCCATACGGGCGGACGGCATCGATCCGGCGTATCGAGGACGTCCACGGACTGCTCTCGCTGCCCTGGCAGCCCGGGCGCATCCGGCTGGTGGTGATGCACTACGACTGGCTGTCCAACGTCGTCGAGGTGCAGCTCACCGGCGAGCAAGAGCCGGCCGAGGGCGCCCAGGTCAAAGTGCGGCCGGAGCCGCGGACCGATGCCCCCGAGGCCAAGGGCGGCTGGATGAGCAAAGCCTTCGGCCAGGCCAAGTTCACGCTGCCGTGCTACGAGTCCACGCCCCTTTCGCCGAAGCTTCCGGGCGATGGATTGGCCCTGGCGGTGGGCGCCAAGCTCGTTGCCTCCGACCACCTGCCGGTCTACGGCACGCTGGCCGTGCGGGCGCGGGACTGGCACCTCCGCGAGTCGGGCACCGTCCACCTGGGCATGGGGGGCAAGAAGCTCCCGGTCGTGGCCGTGGTGCCCGTGACGCTGCTGGTCTTCGCGCTGGACCTGCCCATCCCGCACCGATTCGACTGGGGCGTGCCCGTCTACGGCGAGGCGCCCGCCCGGAAGGGCGACGTGCTGCGCGGCAACTTCGCGATCGACGCCCTGGCCGGCGGCCAGGTGCGCCTCGAGGCCGGGACGTACCAGGCTTACGCGATCTGCGATACGTACATTCAGGGCCCGCAGTCATTCACGGTGTAGCGGCCAGGCAAGAAAAACCAAGGCGCCGAGCCGGCCGGGGCGATCACCCGAGCCGGCGCGTAAGAGGTTCTGGACAAGTTTGGAATAGCAATAGAGGGCAAGACTAATGCCTCCCGCAGCAAGAGTTGGCGACATGCACACATGCCCGATGGTGACGCCGGGCACGCCACCGATCCCCCACGTCGGCGGGCCCATCCTGCCGCCGGGATGCCCGACCGTCCTCATCGGATTCGTGCCCGCCGCGCGAGTCGGCGACATGTGCGTCTGCGTGGGCCCACCGGACAACATCGCCATGGGCTCGACGACCGTGATGATCGGCAACATGCAGGCCGCCCGAATTGGCGATCCGACCGCCCACGGCGGGGTCATCGCGGTGGGCCTTCCGACGGTGATGATTGGCGGCTGACCAGGCCGTGAAAACCAGGCCGCGAAAAACATGCCGGTTCGGAACCAGTCCCCTTGCCTCCATCCCTCCCGCCCGAAACTCCAACACGCAACGAAAACGCGGAGCCCTTGGAGCCTGCCTTCCGCAGGCTCCAAGGCTTCGCTCTCTCGTCGCCCGCGCGCCTCGCCCGACAACAGGCGGAATCGACGCGCACGTGCCCAACCGCTCCAACGCGCGCCCGGCCGCTCGTCCGCCCCGACCGGCTCCCGCGCCTGGCCGCTCGGCTCGGCCTGCAACCGACCCTCCCCCCCCGGCCGGGCGGCTGAAGACGGTCGGGGAGAAGGAAAAACCATAAGATGTCCCCAGATTCCCGGCACACGTTCATGCGGTTTTAGAATTGTTTTGGCCAAGAGCGGAACAATCCGGTAGTGGAGCGATCATGAAGAAACTGCTCGCCGTCGCAATAGTGATATGTCCGGCCCTGTGGGCCGGGGCCGGAAGCGCCCAGGAGATACCCAACCAGGGTGCGGCCGATATCGGCCAGACGAAGCCCGATATGGTCGTTCCCGCGATGACAGAGCAGGCCTCCGCGCCCGGCCTGCGGGTTAAG
>CAYOBS010000173.1:0-7884 GCA_964402305.1 uncultured Planctomycetaceae bacterium
CAGAGCAGCGGTCTCCAAAACCGCAGGTTGGGGGTTCAAGTCCTCCCTGCCGTGTAGTGCGAGGTCGGTGGGGGGAGAACGACGAACCTGCAAGAGGACATGCAAGAGGAAACGTAAAAGTGAGTTTCTTCGAGATATACAAGAAGGCTCAAGGCCGATACGCCCGGAGCATAACCTTCGTCGCGGGTATGGTCCTGAGCCTCGGCGGCGCGGTGGTGCTCAGCGAAAAGCTGGGAGCCTACGCCCCCCCGTTCGTGCAGTACGGCGTGCCGTCGCTGCTTGTGGTGGCTCTTGGCGTGCTGCTTTTCTGGATGGTCAATCGGCCGTCGTCGGCTGACTTCCTGATCGCCACCGAGGGCGAGATGAAGAAGGTCTCCTGGTCCAGCCGCAAGGAGATCGTCGGTTCGACCAAGGTTGTCATCGTCGCGACGTTCATGCTGGCGGTCATCCTGGCTGCCGTGGACGCCGGGTTCGCGGTGCTGTCCAAGCTCATCGGCCTGATGGGAAGCTGACGCTCCCAGCATCGGAAACGAATGAATGGCCAAGCAATGGTATGTTCTCCGGGTCGCGTCGAACAAGGAAGAGTCCGTTCGCGAGGCCCTGGAGCGCAAAGTCAAAATAGAAGACCTTGATACCAAGATCGGGCGCATCCTCGTGCCGACCGAACGACGGCCAAGCCCACGCAGCCGGGCCGGCGAGAAGAAGTTCGTCGAGCGCAAGATGTACCCTGGTTACGTCTTCATAGAGATGGAGTTGGAGGAAGACGGCCGTATGGGCGAGGAGGCATGGTTCCTCATCCGCGAGACCACCGGCGTGGGCGATTTTATCGGCGCCGCCGGCAGGCCGACGGCGATGAAGGCATCCGACGTCGACAAGATGCTCCTGCAGGTCGAAAAGGCCCAGGGAGGCGCGCCTGTCAGCGTCGACTTCAAGAAGGGCGACATGGTCAAGATCAAAGAGGGCGCGTTCGAGAACTTCGAGGGCGCCGTCGATGAGGTCTTGCCCGACAAGGGCCTCATCCGGGTCGAGGTGACGATCTTCGGCCGGGGCACGCCCGTCGAACTGGAATACTGGCAGGTGGAAAAGGCCTGACCGGAAAAAGCAGTAAGAAGTAGTTAGTAAGTAGTAAACAGGAAGAGGAAAAAGCAGAGAAGGCGGAGCGACGGGTTGCGAGCGGAAAAAGGAAGACGTCTGACACTGCCTCGGCTCTTTCCTACTTGCTTACTACTCCCTACCTGCTACTCCCTAGAGCGAAGCGAAAGTAGTCAAACATGGCCAAGGAAATAGTAGCTAAGATCAAGTTGCAGGCCCCTGGCGGCAAGGCGACCCCGGCGCCGCCGATTGGCCCGGCCCTTGGCCAGCGCAACGTCAACATCGGGCAGTTCGTCAGCCAGTTCAACGAGCGCACGCGCGAGTTCGACGGCATGCCCATCCCGGTCGTCATCACCGTTTACAAGGACCGGACGTTCACGTTCATCATCAAAAGCCCGCCGGCCTCGGCGCTTCTGAAGGAAGCCGCGCAGGTCGCCAAGGGTTCCGGCGTGCCCAACAAGGAAAAGATCGGCACGGTTACGGCCACGCAGGTCAGGGCGATCGCCGAGCGGAAACTGGCCGACCTCAACGCCCGCGACCTCGACTCCGCGGCCCGCATCATTGAAGGCACGGCCAGGTCGATGGGCATCACGGTGACGAAGTAGTGCGCGGCCCTCGGCCGCAGCCAAAAGAAGAGTTCAGCGCAGAGAGCGCAGCGCGGGCTTCGCCCGCAACCCGATTGCGGATTGCGGATTGCGGATTGCGGATTGCGGATTGAAGATTACCGCCGGTCGAAGCCCTCATGAAGAATTCTTCGCCGCTGGAGAAGAAATGTATGGTTAACAGCGCAGAGATCGCAGAGAAGAAAAGCGCAGAGAGAACTCTTTATATATATCTTTCTCTGCGTCCTCTGCGCTCTCCGCGATTAAGAAGCTTTCAGGGAAGACAGTAAACGCGACATTAGCAGATGGGCGCCGCGGGCGTCCGGGCCAACCACGAGCCGTATATCGTGGGAGTCCTGTTGGACGAAAAGGAAACACCATGAGCAAGAAGCAGGGCAAGCGGTATCTCCAGTGGCTTGAGAAGGTGCCGAAAGAGCCGGTGTCGCTGGCCGATGCAATCGCGGCCCTCAAGGCCCTGACCGGCGCCAAGTTCGACCAGACAATCGAGCTGTCGATGCACCTGGGCATCGACCCCCGCCAGGCCGACCAGGCCATCCGCGGGTCGATCTCCCTGCCGCACGGCATAGGCCAGAGCCGCAAGGTAATCGCCTTCTGCGAAGGCGACGACATCGAGCGAGCCAAGGCCGCCGGCGCGGTCGAGGCCGGGGGCGACGAGCTTATCAAGAAAGTCGCCGACGGGTGGCTGGACTTCGACGTGGCTGTCTCCACGCCGAAGATGATGCGCAGCGTCTCCCGCCTGGGCCGGGTTCTCGGCCCGCAGGGCAAGATGCCGTCGCCCAAGAGCGGCACGGTCGTCGAGGACATCGCCAAGGCCGTCACCGAGTACGGCGCCGGCAAGGTGGAGTACCGCAACGACGACGGCGGGAACATCCACGCGCCGGTCGGCAAGATGAGCTTCGACGCCCAGAAGATCGTTGACAACGCCGAGGCGCTTATCAAGCACGTAAAGCGCATCAAGCCCTCGACGTCCAAGGGAACCTACATCAAGAAGATCAGCCTGTCCGGCACGATGACGCCGGGCGTGCGGGTCCTGACGGCGTAAGGGCACAGGTACACATGAGCAAGCCAGTAAAAAAACTCATTCGTGATGAACTGATCAAGCGGTTCGACGGCGTTACGCAACTTGCCATCGTCGGCTTTACCGGCGTGGACGCCAACACGACCAACGTCATTCGCGCAAGGCTGGCCGGCAAGGACATCCGGGTCTCCGTCGTCAAGAACGCCCTGGCCAAACAGGCCTTCCGCGAGCTTGGCATCGACAACGCCGCCCAACTGCTCGACGGCCCATGCGCCATCGCCTACGGGGCCGACAGCGTTGTTACGGTCGTCCGCGAACTGCTGGATATCGGCAAGGACGCGCCCAACCTGGTCGTCAAGGCCGCCTTCATGGAAGGCGACCTGTTCACCCAGGACAAGATCGCCGCCCTGAGCAAGTACCCGACCCGCCCGGAAGCAATCGGCCAGGCGCTCAGTTGCGTGCTGTCGGCCGGCGCCAACCTGGCGGCCTGCATCATTGGCCCGGCCGGACAGATCGCCAGCATCCTCAAGGGCATCGAGGACAAGGCACCCGCCGAGACCCCGGCACCTGAGGCCGTCGCGGCGGTCGCGGCAGCCCCGGCGGGTCCCGCAGAGCCGGCGGCGAATTGACGGGAAATCCGAAATCCTAATTTCGAAATACTAAACAAATTCGAAATTCGAAATATGAAATTCAAAACAGGCAAGCCGTCATCGGCATCGTGTGGCGTTTTGAACATTTGAACTTTGGTCATTTGGATTTGTTTAGGATTTAGGATTTAGAAATTCGGATTTCGCTGTTCGTAGGATTTAGGATTTAGAAATTCGGATTTAGCTGTTCGGAGTGTGCAGGAAGAACAAATAGAGTTTGCCAAGCGGCGCGAGTGCCGGCCGCGGATTGGGTCCCTAGTGGGCTTAAATGGAAACCAAAGGGGTTTCCGCCTATCAGGCCGGCATCGAGGCGCACGCAACGACGGGATAAGGTGTGAAAATGTCAGAAGAAGCTGCCGCAAAACAGGAAGTCTCGGCCGAGACCAAGAGCCTTGGCGACAAGATTGCCGCTTTGACCCTCAAGCAGGCCGTGGAACTGAAGGATTATCTCAGGAGCGCGTACGGCATCGAGCCGGCGGCAGGCGGCGGGATGATGATGGCCGCGGCCGCCCCGGCAGCCGCCGTCGTCGAGGAGAAGACCACCTTCGACGTCGTCCTCAAGGCTTTCGGCGACAACAAGATCAGCGTGATCAAGGTTGTCCGCGCCCTGACGAGCCTGGGCCTCAAGGAGGCCAAGGACCTTGTCGAAGGCGCGCCCAAGACCGTCAAGGAAGGCATCTCCAAGGAAGATGCCGAGACCGCCAAGAAGCAACTGGAAGAGGCCGGCGCCACTGTCGAACTGAAGTAGCCTCGGAAATGGGGACTGACTCCGGAGTCCCGGCGCGCCGGGACGCAGGTGTTTGTCCCCGATTTTCGACGCGGATGAACCGACGCTTGGTTTGAAAGAACAAAGACTGACAATAATTTTCGGCGCTTGGGCCGGGAAACAGTGGGATTCCGTCCCACCTTCCCGGCCCGGCGCCGGAGCTATTGAATCGCCCCGGCCGCATCGGCTATGCTGAACGGTTCACTAACAAACGCCCAGAAGCTTACGCGAAGAGGAAACTCCTATGCTGCGAATGGATAAGGTGCGGAACTTCTCGAAGGTCGGCGACGCCGCCCCGATCCCGAACCTCATCGACATTCAGTTGGCCGGGTACGATCGGTTCCTTCAGAAAGAGCCCGGCGCATCGGGGCGCAAGGCCGAGGGGCTTGAGGCCCTGCTGAGGGAGATATTCCCGATAGTCAGCTACGACAAGCAGATACAGCTTGAGTACATCTCCTACGAACTCGGCGAGCCTCGCTACGCCCCCCAGGAGTGCCGCGACCTTCGCCTGACCTACGGCATGCCGTTCCGCATCCGCTGCCGGCTGGTGCGCACGGACCGGAAGGAAGTCCTCGAGGAGAGCATCTACGTCGGCGAGGTGCCGATCATGATCGGCGGCGGCGAGTTCATCATCAACGGCGCCGAGCGCGTGATCGTCAGCCAGCTCCACCGCTCGCCGGGCGTTGACTTCAGCGTCGAGATGCAGGAGTCGGACCGCCCCCTTCACGGCGCCAGGATCATCCCCGAACGCGGAAGCTGGATCGAGATGACGGTCACCAAGAAGGATGCGCTGACCATCCGCATCGACCAGTCCAGCAAGATCCCCTCAACCATGTTCCTGCGGTCGATGGACCCCAAGTACAGCACCGACGCCGACATAATCCGCGAGTTCTACAAGACCAGGACCCTGGCGGTCGATAAGCTCCGCGTGCAGATGTACGTCGTCGAGCCGTTCGTTGACCCCGACACGGGCGAGGAGATTCTCCCCGCCGGCGGGCAGATCGGCGAGGCGCTGACCAAGATCGTCAGCTCGCCGATCAAGAAGCTCGAGGTCATCGAGAAGGTGGCAGACCCGCTGATCCTCAACACGCTGATGGAGGACCCATCCGGGCCGACGAAGGATCGGACGGGCCACGAGGACGCCCTGCTTCGAATCTACATGCGTCTTAGGCCTGGCAACCCGCCGCAGATCGAGAAGGCCAAGACCCTGTTCGCCGAGAAGTTCTACGATGAGAACCGCTACCGCCTGGGCAAGGTGGGGCGGTTCCGCATCAACCGCAAGTTCCACCAGGCGGTCGATGAGTCGGTGATGACGCTCCGCCCGGAGGACTTCGTCGGCACCCTCAAGTACATCCTGAACCTGCGAAGCGGCGACGGCGTGGTTGACGACATCGACCACCTGGGCAACCGCCGCCTGCGGACCATCGACGAGCTTGCGACCGACGAGCTTCGCAAGGGCTTCCTCAAACTCCGCCGGACGGTCCAGGAGCGCATGAGCCTCAAGAACCCCGACGAGCTGACGAAGATCGCCGAGCTGGTGAACTCCAAGAGCATCTCGTCGAGCATCGACTACTTCTTCGGTCGCGGCGAGCTAAGCCAGGTCGTCGACACGCAGAACGTGCTGAGCCAGCTCACGCACGAGCGGCGGCTCTCGGCCCTTGGCCCCGGCGGCCTGAACCGAAAGCGCGCCGGCTTCGAGGTCCGCGACGTACACATCAGCCACTATGGCCGGATCTGCCCGATCGAGACTCCCGAAGGCAACAACATCGGCCTGATCAGTTCGCTGGGCATCTACGCGGGCGTCGATGAGTACGGGTTCCTGACCACGCCGTACCGCAAGGTCGAAAAGGGCGAGGTGACGAACAAGATCGTCTATCTGCGCGCCGACGAGGAGATGGAGACGATCCTGGCGCCGCCCAACGCGATGGTGCTCGACGGCGACAAGAGGCCGCGCCTGCCCAAGGAAGATGTGCTTGCCCGCGACAAGGGCGAGCTTAGCCTGGTCGAGGGCGTCAACGTGCAGTACGTTGACATCTCGCCCAAGCAGACGGTGGGCGTCTCGGCCGCGCTGGTCCCGTTCCTGGAGCACGACGACGCAAACCGCGCGCTGATGGGCGCGAACATGCAGCGCCAGGCCGTCCCGCTGATCCGCACCGAGGCCCCGATCGTGTCCACGGGCATGGAGCGCGCCGTGGTGGAGAATTCCGGCATGGTCGCCAAGGCCCGCAAGGCCGGGACGGTTACCTACGTCGACGCCCGGCGAGTGGTTATCGACAACGCCGACGAGTACGAGCTTCGCAAGTTCTGCAAGCTCAACGAGCGGACGTGCCTGAACCAGAAGCCCATAGTCGTCGAGGGCCAGCGCGTCAAGAAGGGGCAGATTATCGCCGACGGCTCGGGCTGCTACCATGGCGAACTGGCGCTTGGCCGGAACATACTGGTCGCCTTCATGCCGTTCGACGGCTACAACTTCGAGGACGCGATCGTCATCAGCCAGGAACTGGTCAAGCAAGACGCCTTCACCAGCATTCACCTGGAGGAATACGACGTCGAGATCCGCGAGACCAAGCTTGGGCGCGAGGAGTTCACCCGCGACATCCCCAACATCTCGGAGAGGGCCCTTCGCAACCTCGACGCCAACGGCGTCGTCCGCGTCGGCACGCGGGTCCAGCCGGGCGACATCCTGGTCGGCAAGGTCTCGCCGAAGTCCAAGAGCGAGCTGTCGCCGGAAGAAAAGCTGCTTCACGCGATCTTCGGCCGGGCCGGCGAGGACGTCAAGAACGACAGCCTGGACCTGCCCGCCGGCGAGGAAGGCGTGGTCGTCGATACCCGGCTCTTCAGCCGGCGGATGCACATGAACGAGGACCAGAAGAAAGATCTCGCCCGCGACATGAAGGCGTTCGAGAAGCAGATGAACGCCCGGATGGTGAAGGTCTTCCGCCTGATGGCCGAGGAGATCGGCGAGGTCCTCGGGGTCCCGATGGTTGACCCCTCGACCCGCCAGAAGGTCGGCCAGAGCGACATCGACGAGGTCATCCTCGAACAGATTACGAACTTCAACGTCAAGTGGATCAAGACGACCAGGGACGCCGCCAGGCAGCAGGCGACCGCCAGCTACGAGCGGTACTGGCCGCGGATCGAGGAGATCCGTAAGGAAGCCAAGCGCCGCCTCGAGCACATGAAGCGCGGCGATGAGCTTCCCAGCGGCGTGCTGGAGATGGTCAAGGTCCGCGTGGCGACCAAGCGGACGCTCGGCGTCGGCGACAAGATGGCCGGGCGGCACGGCAACAAGGGCGTCATCGCCCGAATCGTGCCCCGCGAGGACATGCCGTACATGGAGGACGGCACGCCGGTCCAACTCGTGCTCAATCCGCTGGGCGTCCCCGGGCGTATGAACCTCGGCCAGATCCTCGAAACCCACCTCGGCTGGGCGGCGGCGGTCATGGGCTACCAGGCCGTCACGCCCGTCTTCGACGGCGCGACGGAGGAAGAGATCATGGGCTGCCTGACCGAGGCCAACGTGTACGTCCGCAAGCGCCGCGGCGAAATCGGCGTGGTGCAAAGCGCCGGCGCCACCGGCGAGCTGCTGGTGGAGATGCCCGAAGACGGCAAGGTGCGCCTGCACGACGGGCGGACGGGCGAGCCGTTCGAGCAGAAGACGACCGTCGGCTATATCTACATGAACAAGCTGCACCACCTGGTGGATGAGAAGATTCACGCCCGCGCCACCGGCCCGTA
>CAYOBS010000174.1:0-7831 GCA_964402305.1 uncultured Planctomycetaceae bacterium
GCAATCCGCAATCCGCAATCCGCAATCCGCAATCCGCAATCCGCAATCCGCAATCGGTTGTAGCCCATTGCAATCCGCTCTGCCTTCCGTAGAATACTTCCCTTACGAAGGCCTGACGGATTTGGAATACAACTTACCGAGGAGAGACATGGCAAAGAGCAAGCAATTTGACGTCCGCAACCTTAAGCTGGCGGGCGAGGGCAAGCGGCGGATCCTCTGGGCGGACAATGACATGCCCGTTCTTCAGCAGGTCCGCGCCCGGTTCGAGAAGGAAAAGCCCCTGCGGGGCATGCGGATGAGCGCGTGCCTGCACGTTACGGCTGAGACGGCCAACCTCTGTCGTGCCCTCAAGGCCGGCGGGGCCGACCTGGTGCTGTGCGCTTCAAACCCGCTGAGCACGCAGGACGACGTGGCCGCCAGCCTGGTGGCGGACTTCGGCATCCGCGTTTACGCGATAACGGGCGAGGACCGCAAGACCTACTACGGCCACATCGCCGCGGCGTGCAAGCACTCGCCCTCGGTGACGATGGACGACGGGGCGGACCTTGTCAACGCCCTGCATAACGAGTTCGCCCCGTATGCCGGCAACATCGTGGCGTCCATGGAAGAGACCACCACCGGCGTCATCCGCCTGCGGGCGATGGCGCAGCACGGCGTGCTGAAGTTCCCGGTAATCGCCGTGAACGACGCGGCCACCAAGCACCTGTTCGACAACCGCTACGGCACGGGCCAGAGCACGCTGGACGGCATTGTCCGCGCGACGGACATCCTGCTGGCGGGCAAGAACGTGGTGGTCGTGGGCTACGGATGGTGCGGGCGGGGCGTCTCGACGCGCGCCCGCGGGGCCGGGTCAAACGTGATCGTCTGCGAGGTGAACCCCGTCCGGGCGCTCGAGGCGGCGATGGACGGCTTCCGCGTTATGCCCATCAAGGAAGCCGCGAAGATCGGCGATTTGTTCATCACCGTAACCGGCGACATCCACGTCATCGACGCGCCGCACTGGGGCCTGATGAAGGACGGCGCGATCGTCTGCAACAGCGGGCACTTCAACGTCGAGCTCAACCTCGACGCCCTGGCCAAAATTGCCAAGGGCCAGCCAACCGATGTTCGCAAGGGCGTCCAGCGATACGTAATGCCCGGCGGGCGACGGATATTCATCCTCGCCGAGGGCAGGCTGGTGAACCTCGCCTGCGCCGAGGGCCATCCGGCCTGCGTGATGGACATGTCCTTCGCCACGCAGGCCCTGGCAACCGAGTACGGCATCAAGGCGGCGGCGGCCGGCAAGCTCGGCATCGCCGTCCACGAGGTGCCCAAGAGCATCGACGATTGGGTCGCCACGCTCAAGCTCAAGAGCATGGGCCTGAAGATCGACAAGCTCACGCCCGAGCAGGAGAAGTACCTCGCCTCGTTCGACATGGGAACCTAGCGCAGGCGCCCCCCTGGTCGCCGCGGCCGCGACGCTACACCGCCGCCTTGCCGGAGGCGACCGCTTTCCAGCCTTCAGCGAGTTCCTCCAGAAGCTTGATCGTCTCGCGGATCATGCCGGCGTCCTTGCGCATGTTCGCCTGGAAAAGGCGGTCCAGCATGAACGCGTAGAGCTGGCGCAGGTTCCTGGCGATCTCGCCGCCGGCTTCCATGTTCAGCGTAAAGTTGAGTTCCTGGATGATGTCAACTGCCCGGCTTATGGACTTGCCCTTCTCGATGTACTTCCCGGCCTCCATCTCGCGGATGGCCTGCCTGAGGAACTTGACGGCGCCCTCGTAGAGCATGACCACGACGCGGCCTGGGGTCTGCGTCATCACGCGGTTTTCCTGATAGGCAAGTATTTCTTTCATGTCTGTTCCCGCTAGTTATTCGAGCTCGAGGAAGTGTTCATGCTGCTCGCGACCGAACTTATCACGGCGTCAAAGGCGCCTTTGAGCGATTGGAGCTTGGCAAGGGCCGTCTCCATCCGCACGTACTGGGCGCGAAGCCGATCTTCCTTCGCGGTCAAACGGGCCTGCTGAAGCTCGATCTGCGTGTCGAGATTGGAAATCGCCAGGTCGAACTGGCTGGACTTCACCTCGAACGGCCCGGACACAGGGTCGAGCTGCGCGGCCGCCGTGTCGTAGAGCGCGCCGGCAAAACCCTGCTTGACCTCAATGTCGTAGATTTTGGTCTCGCCCGGCTTGGGCGTGACTACCAGGATGTTAAGCCCCTGTTCCGGCGAGCCAGAGGCGCCGGTGATCGCGTTGCCTTCCACCTCGGCCGCCCGCCAGTCATCCGACGAGTCGTTCTTCCGGAAGTAGGCCCCTGTAATGATGCCGTCGCCGTCGTAGATGAGCTTTATCTGGTATGAGCCTGGCGTCGTGGAGCTCAGGGCGCTGGTGAACTGTATGTCGCCGCTGCTTACGGCCCCGCTGCCGGAGGCGGCGATCAGCGACAGGACAGCGTTGTAATCGGCGCCCAGGGCCTCGTTGAGCTTGGTGCTGTCCAGCGCGAGATGTCCCGCCTTATCCAGCTCCAGGCCTATCGAGGCCGGAGTCGTGTATGGGTCCGTCCCGTTGACAAATCCCGACGCGACCTGGATCATCAGGTTCCTGGCCCCGGAGATCAGGCCGGTGACCGTTGAGTCGCCCTGGAATATGCCGCCCTTCTTGGTCTGGTCGTCGTAGCCGGCAATGCTGTCCAGGTTGTCCACGATCGCGTTGTAAGTGCTCGCCAGGTTCGACAGCCCGGTCACGACCTGGCTGCTGTCCCGGCTGAGGGTCGCGGTGGCCGTGCCGATCTGCTTGAGCTCCAGCGTCACGTTCGGGATTATCTCGGCCACGGAATTCGATTCGCTCTCGATCCATCCCGGTGCAGCCGGGTAGCCGTCCAGCCGGACCTGGGAGTTTCGAGCAGCCTGGCTCACGGTCCAGTTACCACCAGCGCCAAAGCCGGTAAGGGTGGTCGCGGCCTCGACGGTGATGGTGTATTCGACGCCGGTATTCCTGCCGCCGAGCACCAGGTGATAGGCCATGCCGTCGCCGGAGTCGTACTGGAGGATGCTGGCAGAGACGCCGGGGTTGCCAGTGTCCGCGTTTATCAGGTCCCTCAGGCCCTCCAGCGTCGTCGTGCCGGAGGTCTGGATTGTGCGGGTTGTCCCGTCGTAGGTGTAGACGAACTGGGCCGCACTGCCAAGCGCGGCCGTCTTATCGGCGACGCCGGCGTGGACCTTTCGTTCCGCGGCCGCCAACTGGTTGATCACGATTTCGTAGCTGCCCTCGATGGCCCCGGTAGAAGCCCTGAGCCCGACTATGCCCTGGTCCGACGTGGAGGCGGTTACTCCGCGAATGGCGGCCATGCTGCGCAGGGAGTCGGCCTGTGATTTCAGGCTGGTGAAGAGGCTCTGGAGTTTTTCAAACGTAACCTGCTTGTTCTGGGTCAGGGCTTTCTGGGCCAGGAGCTTGTCCAGCGGCTTGCGGGCAACCGCCAGGGCCTGTTTGACGAATACCTCGGAGTCGATTCCCGAGAGTACGCCGCTAAGGCTTGTGGTTCCGGTTACCGCCATTGGGAGATCCTTTCCGCTGTGCCATGTTCCATCACCTTCCTTATCGAGGCCGGGAGGCGGAACTTGAGCGGAGTTGCGCGAATCCAACAAAAAAAACGAGGTCGGGCCCGCCTCCCTGTTTCAGAAGGATCGGGCCCGACCCACACCTTTATTGTCAACCGGACTCCCCTGGCTCGCGGTGCTGGGGCATCTCAGCCAGGTCTATCGCCCGGTGTTGCCTTTTCTGGCTTAGCCGCGGAGCAACTGCATGGCCATCTGTGGCATGCTGTTGGCCTGGGCCAACATGCTGATGCCCGCCTGTGCCAGCACCTGGTTGCGGGTCATGGCCGCCATCTCGGTGGCAACGTCCACGTCGCTGATGCGGGACTCGGCAGCGGAGAGGTTCTCGGCCTGGATGTCGTTAACCGACTGAGCCGCCTCGAGGCGGTTCATCATGTAACCCAGTTCGGCACGGAACGTGTCCTTGGCGAAGATGGCGTCTCCGATTGCGGTGATCGCGCCGGCCGCATCGGTGGCGATATTCACGGCCGTGCCACTACCGGCGGTCTTGAGCCAGCTCGCGTTGGTCCCGACGGCAGCGCCAGCACTTATCACCGCGGTGGTCATGCTCACGGTCAAGCCGCCAGCACCGCCGCTTATGTGCTGGATCTGGATGCTCTGAAGCCCAGTCACCGAGTCGGTGACGATGGAGGCCGCATTGTAGTTCTTATCAGCGCGGCTCTCGGCGTTGATGAGATCGGCAATGTCCTGCATGCTGTAGGCCGCGATGTCCACGGTGGCGTTCAGAGTATAGTTGTCAGTACCGCCGGCGAAGGCAAAGTTCAGGGTGCCGCCAGTGCTGAAGGTAGTCCAAGCCGCCGCATCGGCGTCGGCGACCCACGTCTGCCAGGCGCCAGCCGCCTTGACGCCGCCAAGGCCTAGACCCGTCGTGGTCATGTCGGTCTTGTTGAGGTCGATGCTCGTGCCGGATCCAAGGCTGATGGAGAAGGCGGCTGCATCGGTGGCGTCGAGCAGCTTGTTGCTGTTGAAACCGGTATTGTTGGCAATACGATCTATTTCGGCCGCCAACTGCGTGAATTCATTGTTCATCATCGTCTTTTGGGCGGCGGAATACGAACCGGTGGCAGCCTGTTCGCCCAGTTCACGCATGCGGACCAGGATGTTGTCGATGATTGCCATGCCGCCTTCAGCAGACTGAAGCATGGACACCGCGTCGGCCGCGTTACGCGAGCCCTGACGCAGGGCGGCGACGTCGGCACGAATCAACTCGCGGACGGCCAGGCCGGCGGCGTCGTCCTTCGCGCTGTTGATGCGCAGGCCAGAGGAGAGCCTCTCCACCGACTTGGCCAACTGGTTGTAGCTTGTACCCAGGTTACGTGCCGCATTGTCCGCCATCATGTTGTTCTTAATCGCTAGCATCTTTTTCTCCTCAAAGGTTCGTCCCGGCCCTGCCAAGGACTGTTAACGGTCCAACTCGCCCAACTGGTCCTCGGTGCCCATTTGCACCAAGATCCCTTTCCGCCGGACCGCTCTTAGTGGCCTGACGGCACAATGTATCCAACCGCCATTATCGAAGGGTCCGGCAAATACTTGAGGGCTTGGAACAAGATTTTTGGTATTTTGTGCTTTTTACCAGATGCTGGGGGGCCGCCGGCGCCATGGGCCGGCCCGACCCGGCGGCGGTCAACGGGAAGAAACCACGAAAAAAAGCCGGGCCACATGGACCCGGCAGGAATGCTTGTAGGATTTTCAGATTTCAGATTTCAGATTTCAGATTTCAGATTTTATAAGATTTTACAACCAGGCCTTACGGCAGAAGAGCCTCAGATGCCTCCGTCCACCATCGCCTGGGCGGCCCGCCGGATGGCCTCGGGGGTGTCCAGCTCGCCGGCTTCCATCAGCCGCCGTGCGTCGGCGACGGCCTGGGCATTGATTTCCGGCGTGAGGCGAACTTTTTCCACATACGAGGCCAACGAATTCGCGGCGACACTCAAGTCTCCGTCGGGATTGCCCTGCGAGGCCGAAGTCTGCGGCAGCGTCTTGGCCGCGTCAAGCGCATCGCCCAGCGGGTTCGCCACGGGCGCCTGCGGTCTGTATGTGCCATCGATTCTCATGTCGGTCCTCGCAATGTTCGTTGCCGGTATATTCTCGTATGATCTCCGACAATCTTAAGGCCGTTGGCCTCAATTGGTGAAGATTTTTTTGGTTTCTGCCAAAGCCTTGGCAACGGGGCCTCGTTGCGGCTCGCTATCGGCCACGCCGGGCGGCTGGGGCAGGGCCTTGGCCAACTCCCAGGCGACAAAGTCGCTGAGCATTCGCGGGCTCATCTCCGCCAGCCGGAGCGGGTCGGACCCATCCTCGCCGCCGGCGGGGGCGAAATACCGCTGCATCCTCTTTGAGGTCGCCTCGTCCGTGGTCCGCCAGGCGTGATCGGCGCCCCAAAGCACGCGCCCGGTGCGGAGGTCTACCAGCCAGAGCTGGACCGCCATCCATGCGCCCGGGTAAGGCCCAAAGCTGGTGATGGCCCCGACCATCACGGCATCGCATCGCAAGGCGGACCGCATTTCGTTGAGCTGCTCGATCGTGAACCGCGGACCCAGGCCCGCGGGCAGGGATATCTCGACCGGCGAGGCCGAGGTCACGAAGTCAACGGGGAACACGCGGCGTTTCTGAACGGCCAGGAATACCGACTCGCTCAACTCCCTGGCAACCTGGGGCGAGGCGTCCCCGCGTTCCAGTTCGACCAGCACGACGCGTTTGAGCCGCCACAGGGCCTCGGCCGACGGCATGTAGGCGGGGACCGTCTCCATCGCGGCCTGCTTCTGGCCGCAGCCGGCCAAGGCCCCGACTACGGCGCCTACTGCCAGCCAGGTTCGCGCTTGGGCCCGTGCGGTCATTGTCGAGCTCCAGTCGTGGCGGCGGCGGGCGCAGCCGGGGCCTGCCCCGCCGGGGCCGAAGCGGTTTTCGGCGCCGCCGGGCCAGCCGGCTGGGTTGCGGGCGCGGTGGCTGGGGCGGCTGGGGCGGCAGGCCGGCTTGCGGGCGCGGCGGCTGGGGCAGGGGCGGCGGGTGTAGCTGCCGGCTCAGGCGACTTTGCGGCCGCGGCAGGCGGGGCTTCTGCCGCACCCAGCAGCCTGAGTACGCGGCGCAGGGCCTCGATCTGGGCCGTCTGGGCGGTGCGCATCTCGTCGCGGTAGCCCAGCACGTCAGCCTTCCACTTGGCCAGTTCGGTCTGCATCTCCCGCAGCATGGCGTTGGCTTCGTCGAGTTCCTTGCGGGCCTGTTTCAGTTCCACCGTCGCCTGGGCGGCCTGCATGGTCAGCGGGGCGTTGCGGTCGATCAGATCCTTGTTCTCCTTGCGGGCGCGGTCGAGATCATCGGTGGCTTGCTTGAGCTTCTGCGAAAGCTCCAGCGCCTGCTCGACGGGCGTGGGCCCCTCAGGCCCCTCGGGCGCCTTGGGCGCCGTCGGCGCCGTCGGCGCCGGGGCAGCCGGGGCGGCGGGCTCGCCTGCCGTGCGGGACTTGTCGTCCGAGACTCTCGTCAGTCGCATCGGCTTCCACTCGCACCCCGCGCCGCCAAGGACAAGGGCGGCAACAACAGACCATGTAAGCTTCTTCATAACGGGTTCTCCTGGTTGTTTGGCGTGGCGGCTGATATTCCGGCCTGCCCCGTCGGGGCCTGCCCCGGCTGCGATGGCGACCTGCGGTAGGCACATCGCACGTACGAGCGCTTCCCGCACGAGCAGACGACCTCCATCGTGGCTCCCGAGGCGTCCTCGGCCACGATCCGCGCCGCGGCCTGGCTCGGGCGCGCCGAGCCGCACTCGGCGCCACTGCCTATTGGCCGCCGGCCCGCGAGCATCACGTCGCCACTCTTTATCACCCTGTGCGTCTGGTTTGGCATTTGCCTATTACCTTTGTTACCTTGCATTTCAGGCCAACAGGTCGATCGTGCCCGTCGGCTCATCGCCTTCATCGCCCGCCGGCTCGGCATCCTGGCCTTCGGCGGGCGTTTTGTCGTGCTCGCCCTTGCCCTTCCTGCCGGCCGGCCTGGGAAGGTCCTGCCGCCGGCGCTCCTCGCGGCTTGTCACGTGCGTCACGGCGGGCAGTTCAGCCGCCGTCGTCGGGCGAATGGAAAAATCCGTGGGGCTGTTCATGACGGGCTCCCTGCGTGAGCGACCTGACTGTCTGGCAGGAGCGACACGTTCCGCCGCGGCGGATCGATGTCGTGATGCGAGATCGCGGTCGCCATTGCGGATTGCGGATTGCGGATTGCGGATTTCTTTCCCGGAAGATATTCGCC
>CAYOBS010000175.1:0-7818 GCA_964402305.1 uncultured Planctomycetaceae bacterium
TCCCCACGGCACGCAGCCGAGCACGCGGTTGATCAACCAGACCCGCCCGCTCATCACCAGCCGGCGCCCCACATGCAGCAGCTTACCCAGAAACTTGCCCAGCACGATCTGCCAGTAGCCGATCGGCGTGGTGAGGATCGGCACGAGCGTCCGCTGGTATATCTCCTCGTTGATGGCGGAGCTCAGAAGGATGATCGCCACGAGTTGGGCTATGCCGAACTGGAAACACATGATGGAACTGACGATCCCCTTGCCCATCTCGGACATGTGCGCTATGCGGTAAGCGGCATCGGCGCCGCGGGCGGACTCTATGAACGCCAGCCAGACCAGCGACACGAACAGCCCCAGCACGGCCGCGTAGGCGAAGCGGAGCATGTAGTACTTCGCCCGCCTGCTGGTGACCAGCAGTTCCTTGGTGAACAGCGGCCCGACCGCCGTTGACAACCTCTGCAATGCGGAATTGCCCATGCCCACACCCTTGTCTGGCGCCCGCGCGGTGCGCCGAAGTCCCGCGAATCGCGACCCCAAGTGTACAGCGGCGCCGCGTAAAGGAACACCCAAAAGCGGGCACGCTCACGTGCCAACAACTTGAATCGCGTCATGGTCAAAACCAGGAACCCAAAAAAAACCTGACAATTGGCGGATCGGCCCGGCAATGTTATCATACCGCGTATGCGGATTCGACTGGGTTACTGCCCTGCCCCTGATGGCGGGTTCATTATTTATGGCCTGGCGGCCGGGAAGGTCGGCAGCGGGGACCTGGAGATAGAGTTGATCTCCGCCAAGCTGCCCGCCTTGAACGACTGCGCCACGCGCGGCGAACTCGAAGCCACGATGATCAGCGTGGCCGCCTACCCGTACCTGCGGCAGCGCTACGTCCTGGCGCGCTGCGGAGTGAGCTTCGTCGCCTCCGGCCGGGGACCTGTCCTGGCGGCCCGCGAGCCGCTCAGCGAACTGGACCTGGAGACCGCATCCGTGGCCGTGCCGGACTCCACCAGCAGCGCCATCCTCGCTCTTCAAATCCACCGCCCTGGCATTCGAACAAGGCTTATCCCGGCCGACAAGGTCGCCCAGGCCGCCAAGATGGGCCTGGCCGACTGTGCCCTGCTGCCGACCGGCGACACGGCCATGTGCCGCCAGTCCGGTCTTTACTGCGTGGCGGACCTGGCCGCCGGGTGGGCCAGGCAGAGCGGCCAGATGCCGCTGCCCATGACGTGCTTCGCCATCCGCGGCGACCTGCCCGACGAGGTGCGACTCGGCATAGAAACGGCCCTGCGCGACTCGATCCGCTACGCACTGGCCCACCGGGCCGAGGCATCCGCCTTCGCGGCCCAGTGCGCCCGCGGCACGGCATGCTGGGAGGCCGACCCGGCCGCTCTGGGCACGTACGTCAGCGAGCGCAGCCTGGACATGGACGCCCCGCAACGCCTCGCGGTCGAGGAATTTCTCCGCCGCGGCCACGACGCCCAGATCGTGCCCAACGCCCTGCCTATTCGGTTCGTGGGATCGTGAGAAAAGAGAAAAGAAAAAAGCATCTCGCGCGGAGGGCGCCGAGGCCGCAGAGACAAGAGGGAACTCGCTGTTTATAGGTCTTATAGGTCTTATAGGTCTTATAGGACCTATACTATAGGTCTTATAGGTCCTATAGGATTTATAGCCTCACTTTGCCGCCGGCGCCACGGGCGTGTACTTGCACAGGCAGTCGTAGAGCCCGCCGCCGGCGCGTTTGGCGACCATCGCGTCCTTGAGGATCGCCAGTCGGATGCAGTCGACGCTGAACTTCGCGTCGTGGTTGCTTTCCACGGCCCGGCCCATTCCTTCGAGGATGACGCAGTCGGCGTCTTCGGCGGCGGCGTTGAGTTCGTCGGAGACTTCCGACAGGTCGATCAGGGGAATGCCGCTGCCGGTGGAGACGACCTCGAACATCTTGCCCTCGATCATCGCCGCCAGGTCGCCGTCCATGGTTGCCAGGCGTTCCACGACGTCAATCACTTCATCGACCGTGATGTCGTTGAGCGATGGCGTCTCGTTGGCGGCCAGGACTATCTGCGTGCCGCCCAGGGCCATCTCGCGGACCAGCGGCATCACACCCAGGACGAAGTCGCTGCCGGCGTTGTCGACGAACACGACGGCCTTTGCCCACGGCATGGGCGGGGCCGGGATCAATTGGGCGCCCAGGGCGTCGAAGTCGTCCACCAGCCATGGCCTGGGTTTGATCCGCTCGGCGAGTTGGACAAACGACACGCTCTCGTCGGCAAGGTCCATGGTCTCCATGGCGCCGAGGTCGAATATGTTGCCCGCAAAGACGCACTCGATAAGGTGCAGCCATTTCTGATCGCCTTCCATCAGGTGCAGATCGCGGACGGTCTCGGGGTAAATCGCCATTGCGGCGTCGTTTTCGCGCGCCTTGACGGCCGCGAAAGGGTCCTCTATGCCGTGCTTGCGAAGCGCCTGCCCGCGGAGACGGTCGAGCTGGATGATGTCGAGCTTGCCGCCGGGCAGCGAATCGGGCTTGGCCCGCAGCTTGTCGATGGCGGCCTGGAACTCCTCGCCGGCGGCGCCGATGCGCCTGCTGGCAGGCCGGCCGTACCAACTCTGCGCGTGCTCAAGCGTCCGCCGAAAATGCTCCTCGAAATGATCCAGCCAGTGGACGCGGGCCTGATCGTCTTTCAGCAGGTCCCAGTCGATGGCGACGTAGTTTTCCGGGTCACTGAGCAGGCGGAAGTGACTCATAAGCTTCTTTCGTCTCCTGGCATGCCACGGATGCGCCGCACCCGGGCAGAAATAGTTCACAGGCCGCTACGCAGCGAATCCTACCGCCTATAAAACCCTTATTGCAACTAAAGTCAAGTCATCAAGACGGGTCTGAAGACCCGTAAACTGCCTCATCCGCCACAAGACGTGCCGGCAGATGCCCGCGGCGGTCTGGTCCGAACGGGCCGCCTCGATGCCGGCGGCTTCCACCCTGGCCATGCCGAATGCCTCATCCTGGAAGTTCATCGCCTCGTTAAGCCCGTCCGTGAAAATCAGCAGCACGTCGCCGGACCTCAGAATCATGCTGTCGTGCCGCCAGGTGAATGTCGGGTCGATGCCCAGAACCCCGCCGCCCGTGGCGAGCTGGCGGCACTTGCCGTCGCGGACGACCAGCGGCGGAGTGTGCCCGCAACTGGCGTAGGTGAACCGGCGATTGCGAGTGTCGATCACGCCGTAGAACAGCGTGGCGAAATCGCTTATCGCCGTGTCCGCGCAAAGGTCCCGGTTGACACGCGAGATCACCTCCGACAATTCGTAAATGCTGGCCGCGTGGGCACGTAGCGACGCCCGGATAGACGCCATCAGCAGCGACGCGCGCACGCCTTTGCCGACGACGTCGCAGACCGCCACCCCCAGGTTGCCGCCCTGGAAATCGTGGAAGTCGTAGAAGTCCCCGCCAAGGGCCAAACTGGCGATGTACGTCGCGTGAATGTCCAGGCCAGGCGCCTTGGGCGCCTCGGCCGGGAACATCCGCCGCTGGACCTCCGCCGCCATGCTCAGTGCCCGCTGAAGCTCGGCGCCCCGCTCGGCCTCCTCGTCCAGGCGGGCGTTCTCGATAGCCGCGGCGGCCTGGGCCGCGACGGCCTGGAGCATCGACCGCTCGTACCAGTCGAAGTCGTACAACTCGCCCATGTACACTCGAAGCACGCCGACGCACCTGCCCCTATAGTTCATCGGCGAGCAGATGCCGCTGACGATGCCTTCCCTCTGGGCCTCGGCCGGGTATAGCACCCGCGGGTCGTCGCGCATGTTGGCGATGTAAACCGTCTTGCCCTCGAGCACGACCTCGCGGTCTATCTTGCTCTCCGAAATAAGGATTGGGCCTTTTCGCAAATACTCGTCCGAGAGGTTCGAGACCGCCTTGACCACCAGTTCCCGCTGGTCATCGCTCAGCAGGCGGATCGCGCAGGCCTTGGCCTTGAGCAGGTCCCGCACCGTCCGGGCGACGAGGTTCAGCACGGTCTGAAGGTCGCGCCGCCCGGCAAACTCCGCCGTCAGGCGGTACATCGTCGCAAGCTCCGCGATCCGCGTCCGCAGGATCTTCTGGCGATTCCACCGCCTGGCGATGATGTTGGCCATCAACTGGAGCAGCCGCGTCGCGCGGCGCGAGGTCGGCATCTCGGCCGGAACGTCGTCGCAAGGGCCCACGACGAGCCGGCCTAGCGCCTCGCCTTCCAACTCGATGGGCAGGTCGGCGTGGTGAACCCGCGGGCAAGGCTCGTCGAGATCAGCATCGGCCTCGGCCGCATTGTCCGCCCAGGCGGCCGAGGGGCGAGTCAGCGGCTCGCCGTCGACCGAGCAGATGCGGATGGGCATGCGCAGGACCGAAACGAATTCGTCCTGAAGCCGTTGCAGCGATTCCTGCGCCAGGTAGTCGGTAAGCAAAGCCACTTTGGGACAAGTAGTTAGTAGGTAGTAGGTAGTAGGTAGTAGGGGCAAAACCCCTACGACCGCCATCGTCCTGGTTTTCGTTCTCGGCTGAGGCCTGATGCCACGCACATATTGTATTGAACCTTGCCCCGCAGGCAATAGCCCGTCTGCCAAAGGATGCAAATGCCGGCAGGACAGTTCCGGCCCCGCCCTTCTTCCTTCTTCTCTTCTTCCTTCTTCCTTCTGCCTTCTTCCTTCTGCCTTCTGCCTACTCCCTATCTACTAACTACTTTCATCAAAGCATTGATCTGCCGCCCGCCAGCGCGTAGATTCTAACTCGTGACGGACCAAGTCATCGTCATAGACGGCTCGCAGGGCGAGGGCGGCGGGCAGATTCTTCGCACCTGCGTGGGGCTCTCAGCCGCGATGGGAATCCCCGTCCGCATCACGGCCATTCGAGCCGGGCGGGACCGCCCCGGGCTACGCCCCCAGCACCTGGCTGCCGTTCGCGCCGCCGCGGCCGTCTGCGACGGACAGGTCACCGGCGCCGAACTTGGTTCGCAGGAGCTCACGTTCATTCCAGGGCAGCCCCAGGCCGGGCAGTTCCGCTTCGACATCGGCACGGCCGGGTCCGGCACCCTGGTGCTCCAGACGATAATCCCGGCCCTTCTGATGGCCCGCGGCGACTCGGACGTGACCGTCACGGGCGGCACGCACAATCCCCTGGCGCCGTGCTTCGAGTACCTGCGCGACGTCTACGCCGTCCTTGCCAGCGCCGCCAACGCGCAGATTTACCTGGAAATGGCCCGCGCCGGCTTCTACCCCAGCGGCGGCGGGGAGATCCGAATGCAGGTCCGGGGCCTCGGCGACCCGGATGGCCTGGGACCCTTCCGCCTGACCGACCGCGGGGAGCTAGGCCACATCGAGGGCATCTCGGCCGCTAGCTACTCCCTGGCCGCGCACATCATCGACCGCCAGACCCAGCAGGCACTGGGCCGGCTGGCAAAGGCCGACCACCACGCCACTATCGAGCAGGCGGTCTGGGAAACATTCTCGCCCGGAACGGTCGTCTTCCTCCGCGCCGTCTTCGCCAAGGCCGTCGCCGGTTTCTTCACCCTGGGCTCGCGGGCAAAGACCGCCGAGCAGGTCGCCGACGAGTCCGTCGAGGGCATGATGGCATTCATGGGCTCGCCCGGCGCCGTCGACGCGCACGCCGCCGACCAACTGCTGACTATCGCCGCCCTGTGCCCCGACGAGAGCCGATACCTCGCCGAACGACCCACCGACCACCTCCACACCAACGCCCAGGTCATCCGCGAACTCACCGGCCGGGAGATAGACATCACGGACGCCGAAGGCGGCGCGGCCATGGTAACCGTCCACGAATGGCCGGAGTAGAGGGCTTCGCCCGATTGCGGAATGCGGATTGCGGATTGCGGATTTCCGTGATCGATGCCCGGCCGGACCTATGGAAGGTTTATATACGCAAGAGAAGAGAGGCTGCTTCTTCGGATAGCGGATGGCCTTCTTGCTGACGAAAAGAGAAAGCAGCCTGCCTCTCCTCGGCGCACGGAACACCTGTGGAAATCCGCAATCCGCAATCCGCAATCCGCAATCGGACGCGGGCTTCAGCCCGCTTTACGCGCTTTCCTTCTGGCTCTTGCGGGCGGAGAAGAGGCTTGGGGCGGATGTGCCATCGACCATTTCCTCGGTTATCTGGAAGATGCCCTTTTCCGCCTGCTCGGGCAGTTCATACATGAGGTTAAGCATGAGCTCCTCGACGATGGCTCGCAGAGCCCGCGCGCCGGTGTCGCGTTTCATGGCCCGGCGGGCGATTGCTTGCAGCGCGCCGCTGGTGAACTCCAGGCTCGACTGCTCCATCTCGAAGAACCGCTGGAACTGCCGCACGAGGGAGTTCTTAGGCTCGGTCAGGATGCGGATCATCGCCTCCTCATCCAGCGCCGACAGCGTCGTCACGCAAGGCAGCCGGCCCACAAGCTCCGGGATCATCCCGAAGTGAACCAGGTCCTCCGGCTGGACCTTGCTGAGGATGTTGTGCTGCTGGACGATGGTCTCGGCCGGCTGGTCCTCGCTGCCGAAGCCGATGAGCTTCTTGCCCAGCCGCCGCTTGATGATGTCTTCGAGGCCCACGAACGTCCCGCCGACGATGAACAGGACGTGAGTGGTGTCCATCTGGATGTACTGCTGCTCGGGGTGCTTGCGCCCGCCCTGCGGCGGGATGTTCGAGATCGTCCCCTCGAGCATCTTCAGAAGCGACTGCTGCACGCCCTCGCCGCTTACGTCGCGGGTGATGGAGACGTTCTGGCTGGTCTTGCCGATCTTGTCGATCTCGTCGATGTAGATTATTCCCCGCTCGGCCGCGTCAAGGTCGAAATCCGCCGCCTGGAGCAGCTTGAGCAGGATGTTCTCGACGTCCTCGCCGACGTACCCGGCCTCGGTCAGCGTTGTGGCGTCGCCGATGGCGAAAGGCACGTTCAGCACGCGGGCAAGCGAGCGGGCCAGCAGCGTCTTGCCGCTGCCGGTCGGGCCGACCAGCAGCACGTTGGACTTGTCCAGCTCGACTTCGGCATTGTCCTGGTCGACGTGGGTCAGCCGCTTGTAGTGGTTATGCACCGCCACCGAGAGCACCTTCTTGGCGTGCTCCTGCCCGATGACGTACTCGCTCAGGAACTCTTTTATCTGACGGGGCGTGGGAATGGCTGTGAACAGCGGCTTGCTCTGTGACATCCGCCGCTGTTCCTGCTTGACGATGTTGTGGCATAACTCCACGCAGTTCGCACAGATATAAACGCCGTCGGGCCCCTCGACCACCGGGCCGACCTCGTCGGCGCCGCGGTGGCAGAAGCTGCAATCATTCCCGGCCCGCCGTGGCCGTCCAGGCCCCTTGCCGCCGCCAGAGCCCTTGGGGCCGCCTGGGCCTTTGCCGGAAGTAGAATCCATCATAACTCCTTGTCAGGTTCGTCCTCGCTGCCGCCGGGCTGCTGAGCCGGGCCCGCGGGGTGCGACTCTGATACTTCATCGTCACGCCCGCCGGGGGCACTTGACGTGGAATTGTCCACTTTTGACGCCTTCCTGTCCAGCCCCAACGCCGCACGCCGCAACGACCGGAATTCCTCTTCCGTTATCAGCCCCGCCCGACGCATCCGCTCCAGACCCTCGATGTCAAAAACCGACCCTCCGTCCAGCCCGTTAACGTTCGACGGGTGATACCGCCGGCGAATCCACGGTACAACCACCAGGCCGACGATAAGAAGCACGGTCAGAATCACTCCGCCCAGGACGAATTCCCAGCCGGTAACCGTCGCCGTCAATCCCGTCGTGCCACATATCCGATAGAACATACTGTACATTTTAACCCCCGCGCGGCCCGATGGTCACGAAACTTGCTTCAGG
>CAYOBS010000176.1:0-7793 GCA_964402305.1 uncultured Planctomycetaceae bacterium
TACACGTCTGTAACCCAGGGCGGCGCTTCGCTCCCCGCAGGGGTCCTTCGGACTGCCCTGGGCTGGGCTGTTAAAGCCCTTCGGGCTTAGATCAAAGGCTTATCTACGGGCCATTCTGTGGTGTCCCCAGATTCGCCCAGATTCGCCAGATTCATTGCTCGCCCAGCGGGATGCCCATCGCATCGGCCACGCCCTTGCCGTAGGCCGGGTCCGCCTTGAGGCAGTTGCCGATGTGACGGATCTTGACCTCCCGTGGGGCGTCGCCCATCGCGCGGGCGGTGTTGCCGAACAGGGCGTTCTGCTGCTCCTTGCTCATCAGGCGGAAAAGCTTGCCGGGCTGACTGAAGTAGTCATCATCATCCTCGCGGAAGTTCCAGTGGTCGGCGGCACCATCCAATGCCAGCGGCGGTTCCGCGAATTCCGGCTGCTGCTGCCACTGGCCGTAGCTGTTGGGCTCGTAGCCCAGTGTGCTGCCGTGGTTGCCATCCACGCGCATGGCACCGTCGCGGTGGTAGCTGTGGAAGGGGCAGCGGGCGGCATTGACGGGGATCAGGTGATGATTCACGCCGAGCCGGTAGCGCTGGGCGTCGCCGTATGAGAACAGCCGTCCTTGGAGCATCTTGTCGGGCGAGAAGCCGATGCCGGGCACGATGTTGGCCGGGTTGAACGCCGACTGCTCCACCTCCGCGAAGTAGTTCTCCGGGTTGCGGTTGAGCTCCATGACGCCGACATCGATCAGCGGATAATCCTTGTGGAACCACACTTTGGTCAAATCGAACGGATGATACGGGCAGGTCGCGGCCGCTTTCTCCGGCATGATCTGAACGCACAGCTTCCACTTCGGGAAGTCCTTCTTCTCGATGCTCTCGTACAGATCCCGCTGGTGGCTCTCCCGATCCTTGCCGACCAGGGCCTCTGCCTCGGCATCCGTCAGGTTCTTGATGCCCTGCTGGCAGCGCCAGTGGAACTTTACCCAGTGCCGCTCGCCTTTGACGTTGATGAAACTGAACGTGTGGCTGCCGAAGCCGTGCATGTGGCGGTAGGTCGCCGGGATGCCCCGGTCGCTCATGACGATGGTGACCTGATGCAGCGCCTCGGGCAGGGAGGTCCAGAAGTCCCAGTTGTTCTTGGCGCTGCGCAGGTTCGTGCGCGGGTCGCGCTTCACGGCGTGATTGAGGTCGGGGAACTTCAGCGGGTCACGGAGGAAGAAGACCGGCGTGTTGTTGCCCACCAGGTCCCAGTTGCCTTCCTCGGTGTAGAGCTTGACGGCGAAGCCGCGGATGTCGCGCTCGGCGTCGGCCGCCCCGCGTTCACCAGCCACCGTGGAGAACCGGACAAAGAGATCAGTCTTCTTCCCGATTTGGGAGAAGATCTTCGCCTTCGTGTACCGGGTGATGTCGTGCGTGACGGTGAACGTCCCGAAGGCCCCGGAACCCTTGGCGTGCATCCGCCGCTCCGGGATGACCTCGCGGTCGAAGTGACCGAGCTTCTCCAGGAACCAGATATCCTGGAGCAGCGCCGGCCCGCGCGGCCCGGCCGTCATGATGTTCTGATTGTCGGGGACTGGTGCTCCGGCATTGGTGGTCAGCTTCTTCTTCTTTTCATCTGCCATGATTGGTCTCCTTTGCTTCTGGACGGTCCTATTTCGTGATTCATCCGTTATTGGGCGCACAGAGAACGCTATGCCGGCGAACGCCGCCGGGCCTTGGGCTTTCGGTTGACACACGACGAGCAGACGCCACGGACCTGTACCTGGGCAGCCTCGATGCGGCCGAAGGACTCCACGGCCTTCGGGATCGGCAGGTCATCCAACGCCTCGCTGCAGAAGTCCTTCACCAGGCCGCACCTCGCGCAAACGAAGTGGTGGTGCCGCTCGGTATTGGCGTCGTAGCGGGCTGGCCCACCCAGCACCTCGGTCCTGCGGAGGAGGCCTTCGCTCTCCAGGGTCGCCAGGGTCCGGTAAACCGTGTCCCGCGAGATGCCGGTGACTCGCTTACGAACCCGCTGGTAGACTGTCTCGGCGTCCGGGTGTTCGTCGCTGCCGGCGACTTCCCGGAAAATCTCGGCGCGCTGGTGAGTGACCTTCATGCCGGCCCGGCCGCAGGTCTCCGCGAACCGGCTGATGCGTCGCTCAAGTTCCGCTCTGGATACGGTCATGACGGCCTCAACGTATTAAGAATCATTACGATCTCGGAATGATATGTGTTCGCGCTGGCTGAATCAAGCCGATTCCGCAGGGCCAATGGTTCCCGGTCCGGAGGGGTCCTGGCGACGGCGGAACCTGGCAGGCCGCAGCCAGGCCATGCACCCGCCCGCTGTCAGAATGCCCAAGAGCACCGCCAGTTCTCCGCTCAGACTCAGCCTATCGCCATCGAAGAACTTGCCGTAGTAGGCCCGGTTCATGATCGACAGGGTCAGAAGGACGTGGAGCAGCGCCAAGCAGCCCGCCGCCCTGAGCCAGAACGTCTTGCTGTCTGCCTGGTCGCAAAAGCGGCCCCAGCCGGCCTGGAACAGCCCGGCGGCCGCGCCAATGGCGATGGCCTTGTTGACCACGTAGACGGGGATTTTGGCGGTGGCGGTTATGCCCAGGAGCACGTACCGCGCGATGGCGTAGGCGATCCCGGCGACCAGCACAGCCGCCGGGACAACCACCTCGCGCCGTCGTGACCATTGACGATCCACGTTTCGCTCCGGGCTGGGCCGTCTCGCATCCGCAACCCGTGACGATCATAGCGTCCTGGACGAGTGCGCCAAGGTCTCGCATGCGTTCGTGCCTAGCTCCTGGCCGGCATGACAGATTGCCCACATGGGAGATCACTGAACGAAGTCTCGAAATAGCCTTGACATCGTTATGGGCATACGCCCATAATGGACGCTGCAAGGAGAGCCTGACGTGCCAAGACCAATATGCTGCCGAAGGGTTGGCCAGATGCCGCCATGCGGGCTGTTCAAGCCCGCCGGCGTGCCCTGCTCGTCGCTGGAGGAAATCGTCCTGACGGTGGACGAGATGGAGGCGATGCGCCTGGCCGACCTGGAAGGCATGTATCAGGAACAAGCCGCCCGGCAGATGAATATCTCCCGCCAGACGTTCGGGCGGGTGATCGAATCGGCACGTCGCAAGGTGGCCCAGGCATTGTGCCGGGGCCAGGCTCTCCGCATCGAGGGCGGCACAGTGGAGATAGTTACGATGAGAAGATTCCAGTGTTTCGAGTGCCGGCATGTCTGGGAGTTGCCGCACGGAACCGGGCGGCCCCAGGAGTGTCCCAAGTGCGCCGGTAACAACATCCGTCGAGCGGCCGAAGACCGTGGTTGCACCGGCGGCGGCCCGGGTGGGGGCGGCGGACGCGGAAGATGCCGCCGGCGCGGCGCCGGCGGCGGGATGCGGAGTGGGGGCGGTGTCGTTGTCCAGAACAAGCCCGGCAAAGCCGGGGAAGGAGAATCAGCATGAAGATCGCAGTCGCTTCGGCAGAGGGTGTTTCAATTTCGCAGCACTTCGGGCGCAGCCAGTGCTTCATCGTGTTCGACGTGGCTGATGGCAAGGTCGCCGGCCGCGAGGTCCGCGACAACACCTACACCGCACACGCCAAAGGCGAGTGCAAGGAAGGCGAGCACCATCATGATCAGCCCCACAGCCACGCCGACATTATCGCGGCACTGCATGACTGCGAGGTCGTCCTGTGCGGCGGCATGGGTTGGCGGGCGGCGGAGGACCTGAAATCAAATGGAATTCAGGCTCTGGTGATCGGCCTTCCGACAACGCCGGAACAGGCTGTTCAGAGTTACCTCAATGGCACGCTTAAGGTGGCCTCCGGCTTCTGTCGTTGTCACGAATAGTCGCGGGTCCGACAGGGAAGATCGCCAGTGGCCGATCTCGAAATACCAGCTATCTCCGAGCGGGGCCAACCGGCTGGGAGTGTGCCAGCCGGTCGGCTCTTCCTGGCGTTTCTGCGGCTGGGCATGACGGCCTTCGGCGGGCCGGCGATGGTCGCATACATCCGCGACCTGGCCGTCAAAAAAAGGCACTGGTTGTCGCAGGAGAGCTTTGAGGATGGAGCGGCCATGTGCCAATCCATCCCTGGCGCGACGGCCATGCAGACGGCCGCCTATGTGGGGCTGCGCGCCGGCGGGCCGCTGGGGGCGCTGGCGGCGTTTGTCGGCTTCGGGTTGCCCGCGTTTGTCCTGATGGTTGGCCTGTCGGCGGCGTACCAGGCCGGTCGCGACCTCGGGCCAGTGCTGGCGGCGTTTCGCGGGCTGAACGTGATCGTCGTCGCCATCATCGCCAACGCCGCGTTTAATTTCGGCCGCAGTTCTATCAAGAACTGGCCAGACGCGATCCTGGCGACGGGCGCGGCGGCGTTCCTGGTCTTCCACGGCAGCCCGGTCATCGCCATCATCGCCTCAGCCGCCCTCAGCTTGCTGCTCTACCACGGCGTGAAGTTGCCGTCCAAGCCAGCGCGGGCCGCCGGGGTTGACAGTGGCCGACGAATGCTCCGCTTTGCCGCAATCTTGGCGTTGCTCGTCGTCGCCGGGCTTGTCGTCTTGTACCTGTTGGACCGGCGGCTGCTGGACCTGGCCACGCTGATGCTGAAGGTGGACGTCTTCGCCTTCGGCGGCGGGTTCGCGTCGGTGCCGCTGATGCTCCACGAGGTCGTCAAGGCACGAGGTTGGCTGGACAACAAGACCTTCATGGACGGCATTGCCCTGGGCCAAATGACGCCGGGGCCGATTGTCATCACCGCGACGTTCGTGGGCTACCAGATCGCGGGCGCGCTGGGCGCGGTGGTCGGCACCGTCGGCATTTTCACGCCGTCGTTTCTGATGGTGCTGGTCACGGTCCCGTACTTCGACCGTCTGCAACACTCGCGTTGGTTTCGGCGGGCGTTGAGGGGAGTCCTGGCTTCCTTCGTCGGGCTGCTCGTCGCCGTGGCCGTCAACTTCGGGATGGATGTCTCCTGGTCAATCCCGGCCGGGTTGATCGCCGCGGCGGCCTTGGCGGCACTGAGGTTGAAGATCGACATCCTCTGGGTCGTGCTGGCCGGGGCTGCCGTGGCGACATTCATCCTGTGAACGGGCCCCTGCGCCCGGCAGGGCCATTCTGTCGTTGTCACGAATAGTCGCGGGTTGGACGCGAGGACAGCGGAATGCCCAAGATCGAGTCCCCGGTCAAGCGCCCTCCATGTTAGCGGCCACCGACATCCCGTAGTTCAGTACGCTCCGGGCAGCTTCGGGCGATCATGAATATCGCTCCTCGACCGAAGTGTGCGACAGGCTGCCTGGCGGATGAGTCGAAAACATCCAACCGCAGTCGGTGCAACAAGACCTTGTGGGCGTACCAAACCGGGCTTCAGCCCAGGTAGACCTCGAGGACCATCATGACGGCAAAACCAATTGCCAAGCCGGTAGTGGCCGCGTTGACGTGGCCGCGGCGAAGCGACTCCGGGACAAGCTCAGTCACGGCCACCACGAGCATAACTCCCGCGGAGAAGGCCAATGCATAAGGCAACAGAGCCGTCACAGCGAGGACCATTGCCGCACCGATAATGCCGCCGGCGGGCTCGACAACCCCGGAGAGCTGCCCGTACCAAGCGGCCTTGGCCCTGCTCATGCCTTCTCGCCGAAGCGGCAAGGCGACGGCGATGCCCTCCGGCAAGTCCTGAATCGCAACAGCCAGCGCAAGGGCTATCGCCCCGCCAAGGTGCGCCGCGTGGTCAGCCGCACCCAGGGACAGCCCGGCCGCTCCGAACGCGACGCCAACGGCCAGGCCTTCAGGGAAATTGTGGATCGTCAACGCAAGGACGAGCAGACTGGTCCTTCGCTTGCTCTTGGCGAAATCCCCCTGTCCTGCCAGTTGCTGATGCACCAACGGCAGCAACCGGTCGAGCAGCCTCAGAAAGCCCACGCCACAAAGGAAACCAACCAATGTCGGCAGCCACTTGAAGGGACCGTAAGCCTTCTCAGCCATCTCAATGGCCGGGGCCAGCAGGCTCCAGAACGTGGCCGCAATCATAATCCCCGCAGCCGTGCCCAAAGCCGCATCCATGAACTTCTGCGAAACCCGCTTTGTAAACAGCACCGCACAGGCGCCCAAGCCGGTCAGAAGCCACATGAACGACGTGGCGATGATGGCCTGGACCAGCGGGCTTTGATGGGCAAACCAATTCACCGGCGTTTCCTTGAGGCCTTGTCCGAGATAGGATAATCCGGCAACACCATACTATTTTCCCGTCTTCCTCGGTCTGCCGGGCTGGTGCGCTGCCCAGGGTCCGGACATGCAATCCACGGAAAGATTGTACCTCGCGGCCAGGGCCGCGCCGATAACAAAGAAGGTCTTCTTGACAGCCGCCGCCGGTGTTCATATACTTGCCGGTTTGTATTCGGGCCGTTGGGCCGCGGTGGCATGGGTGCCGCAGCGCGGGCTATGGAAAAGCGGAAAGGATTTTGCTCAGTGGCAAAGAAAGTAAGTCCCCGGAAATCCGCAACTGGCAAAGACAGCAAGGCCGCCAAGGCCTCGGCCGGCGGCACATCAGGCGCCGGCAGGAAGGCTTCCGGGAAAGCCGCTGTAAAGCCCGCTGTAAAGCCAGTCGCCAAAGGCGTTAAGGGCGCCAAGGGCGCCGGAAGCGTCAAGCCTGCCGGCAAGAGTGCCGCCAAAGGCCCCGCCAAATCCGCCAAGTCCAGGAAATCCGCCGGGCAGATGTCAGCCAAGGCCCCGCCGGCAGGTGAGTCCGGCCGGGAGGTTCGCTCGCCGCTGACGAAGGAGGAACTCAAGGAGTTTCGGAAGTTGCTCCTGGCCAAGAGGCGAGAGCTGGTCGGTGACATGACCGGCATCGAGGCAGAGGCCCTCGGCGCCGACCGCCAGGAGTCCACGGGGGACATTTCCGATCACCCTGCCGATGCCGGGACCGACAACTTCGAGCAGGAGTTCTCGCTGGGCCTGCTCGAGAGCGAGCGGAACATGCTGACCGAGATAGACCATGCCCTTACTCGCACAGATAAAGGCACTTACGGCGTTTGCCTGGGTACGGGCAAGCCGATAAGCAAGGCCCGGCTGGCGGCCAGGCCATGGGCGCCATACAGCATCGAGTACGCACGCATGGTCGAAAAAGGCCTCGTGCGGGCCGGCGATAAGATCGCTACGAATGAGGAACTGGAAGAAGAGGATGAGGATGCCGAACCCGAGGGCGAGTCCGAGTCCGAAGGCGACGTCGAGCGGGATTCCGAGCCCGAAGACCACGAGGCAGACCATGACGATGAAGCGGGTTACGGCGAGTAGGGCGGATCTTCGTCGGATAGGGTGATCTATCTTGGCCGGTGCCGGCAAAGACCGTTTCGACCCACACAAGGACCCCGGCCCTGGCAGGCTCGCCTGGCGCAGTGCCGCAGCCGTGACGGTTTTCCTGGCCGTCACGATTGTCACCCTGGCGGGCGACCTGTGGTCCAAGCACGCGGTTTTCGCCTCGCTTCTGTCGGATCCCAACGTCCCTATCCGCGTGCAGGCGATTAAGCTGGAGTACGGCCAGGACCTGGCTCCCCGCGACGTGCTGAAGCATCTGGACCTGCGCCGCCAAGTCGGCGCGGGGTTGTGGCTGTCGCTTTCCACTAATCCGGGGGTGGTTTTCGGCCTGCCGATGCCGCCGCCGGTAGTGGCTGTCGCTACCGTACTTACGATTCTGATGGTCGGCTGGTTCTTCGCGGTTTCCTCCGCGAAAGCCCGATGGACGCACGTCGCCCTGGGACTGATCCTCGCCGGGGCGCTTGGCAATTTCTACGACCGGATGATCGCCGTCGTGAGCATT